>NZ_NEJY01000010.1:0-227496 GCF_002113255.1 Pseudomonas sp. B14(2017) | reverse complement strand
GGGGGGCGGTGTGGGCTTCTTCGCGGGCTTGCCCGCTCCCACAGGAGTTACACAGGCCTCAGGGGGTGTGCAGTTCCTGTGGGAGCGGGCGAGCCCGCGAAGCAGGCGACGCGGATCGAGATCAGATGCGGAAGCTGCCCACCAGGTGCTTCAGGCGGCCGGCCTGCTGCTCCAGGTCGGAGCAGGCACGTAGGGTGGCCTGCAGGTTTTCCACGCCTTCCTGGTTGAGCATGTTGATCTCGTTGATGTCCATGTTGATCGCCTCGACCACGGCGGTCTGCTCTTCGGTGGCGGTGGCCACCGACTGGTTCATGCCGTCGATCTCGCCGATGCGCACGGTAACGCTGTCCAGCCGCTCACCGGCCTGGTTGGCGATCTGCATGCTGTCCTGGCTGTGGCGCTGGCTCTGGTCCATGGTCTCGACCGATTCGCGCGCGCCGACCTGCAGTTCTTCGATCATGGTCTGCACCTGTTGCGCCGACTCCTGGGTGCGGTGCGCCAGGTTGCGTACTTCATCGGCGACAACCGCAAAACCACGCCCGGCTTCACCGGCGCGGGCCGCTTCGATGGCCGCGTTGAGCGCCAGCAGGTTGGTCTGCTGGGAAATGCTGGTGATCACCTCGAGGATCTGGCCGATGTTGACGGTCTTGCTGTTCAGCGTCTCGATGTGCGCGCTGGAAGTGACGATCAGGTCGGACAGGCGGTTCATTGCCGCAATGTTGCGTTCCACCACCTGCTGCCCTTCTTCGGCCAGCAACCGCGCCGAACTGGCGTGCTGCGAAGCCTGGGCGGCGTTGCCGGCAATTTCCTGGGCGGCGGCGCCCAGTTCGTTGATGGCGGCGGCCACGCTGTTGGTGCGGTTGGACTGTTCGTCGGAGTTGGTCATCGACGAGTTCGAGGCACTGATGACCCGCAGGGCTACTTCGTTGACCTGCTCGGTGGCCGAGGACACTTCGCGGATCGAGCTGTGAATACGCTCGACGAAACGGTTGAAGGCGCTGCCCAGGATGCCGAATTCGTCATGGTTGTGGATACGCAGGCGCTTGGTCAGGTCGCCTTCACCTTCGGCGATGTCCTCCATGGCGCGGGTCATGGTGTGCAGCGGCTGCATCAGCACACGGATCAGCAGGCCGAGCAGGCCGATGATGATCACCACCGCCACCAGCGTGGCGATCACCGCCGAGGTGCGGAAGGTGCTGAGCATCGAGAAGGCCTTGTCCTTGTCCACCGACAGGCCGATGTACCAGTTGGCCGAAGGCAGGCCGGTGATCGGGGTGAAGGTCAGCAGGCGGGCCTGGCCTTCGCTCTGCACTTCGGTCAGCTCACCGGTCAGTTTCGGCGTGTGCTGCGGGAACAGGTCCGACAGCGACTTCATCACCAGGTCTTTGTCCGGGTGCACCAGGATCTTGCCCTGGTCGTTGACCAGGAAGGCGTAGCCCATGCCGCCGAAGTTCAGCGAGTTGATGATCTGCACCAGGCCGTCCAGGGCCAGGTCGCCACCGACCACGCCGACACTGGCGGAAACCTTGCTGAGGATGCCGATGACCATCTTGTTGGTGGTCATGTCGATGTACGGCTCGGTCAGGGTCGCGCCGGCGGCATTCATGCCGTCCTTGTACCAGGGGCGGGTGCGCGGGTCGTAGCCGTCGGGCATTTTCGAATCAGGGCGCACGCTGAAGCCGCCGTCGACCTTGCCCAGGTAGACGGTGAGGAAGCTGGAAACCAGCGCATTCTGGCCCATCAGGGTTTCGGCGTTGGTCGGGTCCTGGGCTATGTTCTGTGCCAGGTTTTCCACCAGCTTGATACGGCCTTCGAACAGGTTGCGGATATTGGTCGAAGTGGAAGCGCCCATTTCAGCCAGATAGTTTTCGAGGTCCTCGCGGATCGCATTACGCTGGAGGTAATCGTTGTAGAGCGTGAAAAGGCTGAAGGCGAGTATCACGATCAGTGACGCTGCCAAAAGAATCTTGTGGCTGAAACGAAGGCTTTTGTTCATGGCGTAATCGGTTCCGCTAAGGTTTCATATCAGGCGTTTGCACGCGTGGAGTCGCAAAGCAGTGCAACATCCCGAAAAAGTCCCTTTTCGGTTGTTCCTCTCTATTAAGGCGAATATCACCCACAGGTATCGGCCGAATTACGGTAAAGCTTGAGCAGAGGATTAAAGAGATGTCGGAAATTTCGACCATCGTTGTAGGTGCTGGCCCGGATGGCCAGCCAGTTGGGCAAGCGATGAGGCTGGCTAACCGCCATGGCCTGGTGGCGGGCGCGACGGGTACTGGCAAGACCGTCACCCTGCAGCATCTGGCGGAAGCGTTCAGTGACGCGGGGGTTGCGGTGTTCGCCGCCGATGTCAAAGGTGACCTGTGCGGCCTGGGCGCTGCTGGTGCGCCGCAGGGCAAGGTGGCTGAGCGCATCGCCGGCATGCCCTGGCTGGGGCACAGGCCCCAGGCTTACCCGGTGAGCCTGTGGGACATTGCCGGGCAGTCCGGCCACCCGCTGCGCACCACCCTCAGTGAAATGGGGCCGCTGCTGCTGGGCAACCTGCTGGAACTGACAGACAGCCAACAGGCGGCGCTGTACGCGGCGTTCAAGGTGGCCGACCGTGAAGGCCTGCTGCTGCTCGACCTCAAGGACCTCAAGGCGCTGCTCGCGCACCTGAAGGACAACCCGCAATTGCTGGGCGAAGACAGTGCGCTGATGACCACGGCCTCCACCCAGGCGCTGTTGCGTCGATTGGCGACCCTGGAACAGCAGGGCGCCGAGGCGTTGTTCGGTGAACCGGGGCTGCAGCTTGAGGACCTCCTGCGGCCAGACCCGGATGGCCGTGGGCGTATCCACCTGCTGGACGCCAGCCGGTTGGTTCACGATGCCCCCAAGGTGTACGCGACCTTCCTGTTGTGGCTGCTGGCCGAGTTGTTCGAGCAACTGCCCGAGCGCGGTGATGCCGACAAGCCGGTGCTGGCGTTGTTCTTCGATGAAGCGCACTTGTTGTTCAACGATACGCCCAAGGCATTGCAGGATCGCCTGGAGCAGGTGGTGCGGCTGATTCGTTCCAAGGGTGTGGGGGTGTACTTCGTTACCCAGTCGCCGGGGGACTTGCCAGATGCGGTGCTGGCCCAGTTGGGCTTGCGCATTCAACATGGCTTGCGGGCGTTCACTGCCAAGGAGCAGAAGTCGCTGCGGGCGGTGGCTGATGGCTTCCGCCCCAACCCGGCGTTCGACACCCTGGCGGTGCTGACCGAACTGGGCATTGGCGAGGCGCTGGTGGGGACGCTGGAAGAGAAGGGCACGCCTGCGATGGTGCAGCGGGTACTGATTGCACCGCCGCAGTCGCGTATCGGGCCGTTGAGTGCGGCTGAGCGCAGTGCGCTGATTGCCGATTCGCCGCTGGCGGGGCGTTACGACAAGCCGGTGGACCGTGAGTCGGCGTATGAGATGCTGACCCAGCGTAAGGGCGAGCCGGTGGAGCCCGTGCCGCAACCCAAGGCGGATGAAGAGAGCTTTGCCGACAAGGCTGGTGAGTTCTTGCAGAGTGCGGCAGGGCAGGCCATCAAGTCGGCGGTGCGCCAGGCGGCCAACCAGTTGGGGCGGCAGTTGGTGCGAGGGTTGATGGGGTCGTTGCTGGGGGGCAAGAAAAGGTAGTTTGCCTGTACCGGCCCTATCGCCGGCAAGCCAGCTCCCACAGGTACTGCACAGGCCTTGCGGGCGGTGCAGTACCTGTGGGAGCTGGCTTGCCGGCGATAGGGCCGGTACAGGAATGACACCTATGAAAAAGGCGCCCTTCAGGCGCCTTCTTCTTATTGCGGTATCACTCAGCCAATGGCTTTGGACGCCAGCCAGAACAGGCCGGCCGCCAGGCCCATCGACGCAGGCAGGGTCAGTACCCAGGCCAGCAGGATGGTCTTCACGGTGCCGCCTTGCAGGCCGCTCTTGTTGGCGACCATGGTGCCGGCCACGCCGGACGACAACACGTGGGTGGTCGATACCGGCAGGGCGAAGATGTTGGCCATGCCGATGGCGCAAGCCGCGGTGATCTGCGCCGACATGCCCTGGGCATAGGTCATGCCCTGCTTGCCGATCTTCTCGCCAACGGTCAGTACCACGCGCTTCCAGCCGACCATGGTGCCCAGGCCCAGGGCCAGGGCGACGGCCACGATCACCCAGAACGGGGCGTACTCGGTGGTGGCGGTCAGGTCTTTGCGCAGTTTTTCCAGGTCGGCCTTTTCACGGGCTTCCAGGCCTGGCAGCTTGCCGACCTTCTTCGCCGTGTCGTCCAGGCACAGCAGGTAGCGGCGCACTTCGACACGCTTGTCGGCACTCAGGCTGTGGTAGTCGGTCACGCCCTGCAGCGAGGACTGCAGCGCGGCAATGGTCGGCTCGGTCTGCTGCGGGTTGCAGCTGAACTGCTCCGGCAGGTCGCTGGACTTGGCTTTGCCCAGTGCCAGGAACTCGCCCAGGGTGGCGGCGTTGCGCTGGTAGAACTGGCTCATGTGCAGGGTGGCGTCGCGGGTACGCTCGATCTGGTAGGTGGTGCTGTTCAGGTCGAGAACGAACTTGGCCGGGACGATACCGATCAGCACCAGCATGATCAGGCCGATGCCTTTCTGGCCGTCGTTGGAGCCGTGCACGAAGCTCACGCCCATGGCCGAAACCACCAGTACCAGGCGGTTCCAGAACGGCGGGTGCTTCTTGTCGTCGAGCTTGCGGCGCTGCTCGGGGGTCTTGTGCATCTTCGACAGCGGGCGCCACCACTTCAGGCCGATCAGTACCAGGGCGGCAACGGCGAAGCCGGCCATCGGCGAGACCACCAGCGACATGGCGATGTCGATCGCCTTCTGCCAGTTGACGCCGTCGCCCAGCGGGATGTCGTTGATCAGGGCGTTGGCCAGGCCGACGCCGAGGATGGAGCCGATCAGCGTGTGCGAGCTGGAGGCGGGGATACCGAAGTACCAGGTGCCCAGGTTCCAGGTGATGGCCGCAGCCAGCAGCGAGAAGACCATGGCCAGGCCGTGTCCGGTGTTCACATTGATCAGCAGCTCTACCGGCAGCAGGTGCACGATGGCATAGGCCACCCCGACACCGCCGAGCAGAACGCCAAGGAAGTTGAACACGCCGGAGAAGAACACGGCGAGGTGCGGCGGCATGGCTTTGGTATAGATGACGGTAGCTACCGCGTTGGCGGTGTCATGAAAGCCATTGATGAACTCGAAGGCGAGCACGAAGGTCAAGGCGAGCAGCAGGCTCACCAACACCCAGGCATCCAGTCCGCTGAATAATTCGATCATGAAGGTTGTCTGGCGGTCTTAGGGGGGCGGGATTATGCCAGAAAACCTTGGCAATCGATGCATCCGCGACAGACCGACGGCAATCTTCCTGTCGGGAGCGCGATGTGCACGGTGGGGCGTGCAGGCAGGGAAATGTCCGCTAAAACGCGAAAAACCTGGCGAAAACCGGCAAAAAGCTGGAGAAAAAGCCGCTTCGCTTCTGTTCAAACGGCCGTATGAAATTTGTGTAATTCCATTTCACCTTCGGCCGGACAGTAAAGATCGACCGCGCCCGGGCTGGCCGGGCGACGACGCGCTGGCGTGGTCCCGGGGTCAGGGAGTGTCGCTGCGCAGTTCCTTTTCCATACGTTCCAGTTCCTGGCTGAAGGCCTGGTCGCGCACGCTCGCGCGCTTGCGCCAAGGTTTGCGTTCCGGATCCGGTTGTGCGGCGTAAGTGGTGACTTCGCCACCGTAAACATCCTTGTAACGTTCAGCCTGGCGCTCGAGTTCCGCGCGCAGTTCATCTTTCGTCACAGTAGTACCTGAATTAAGTTTGATGAGTGTTGTTATGCGCTGTGCAGCGTGCACATGCCTTGCTGGCCGCAACGGCTTGATACAGCGGAAGGTTCCATTGCCACGGCATCGTCGAGGCCTGCGCAATCGATTATAGCAACCGATATTTCGCCGAACATCGTTATTTACCCAACCCTGACATCACCAGACGCAAGTAACGCAATGCATCCGACTACAGTTTGGCCCTTTCGTACAAGTTTGAAAGGCAAGACGGACAAAAGTTCGTTGCAATGCAGCAGCGGGACCGTCGACCGGGAGGGTAATGAAAAACGGCCTCGCCAAAAGGCGAGGCCGTTGCCTGGGGACTTCTACGGTGGGTACCTGACCAGTCTCTCCAAAGAAGCCACAAGTGGCATGAGAAAGGTATAAGTAAAAGTGTCAGCGGTCAATTGCGATTATCGGCCGTTTGTTCGATAATCGCACGAGTGGGCGTTTTTTTTGAGGTGTGCGATGAGTGACGAAACCCTGGCCAACGATTCCGTCAATCCAGAGTCGGGCAACCCGGAGCAGGGGCGATCTGCCTCGGCAGCCCTGGCACCGCCGATCGTGGCTTCCCCGGCAAAGCGCATCCAGGCCTTTACTGGCGACCCGGACTTCATGACCTCCCTGGCGCGAGGCCTGGCTGTGATCCAGGCTTTTCAGGAACGCAAGCGTCACCTGACCATCGCCCAGATCAGCCACCGCACCGAAATCCCCCGTGCGGCGGTACGCCGTTGCCTGCACACGTTGATCAAGCTGGGTTACGCCACCACCGACGGGCGCACCTATTCACTGTTGCCCAAAGTGCTGACGCTGGGGCATGCGTACCTGTCGTCGACGCCGCTGGCGATTTCCGCCCAGCCTTACCTGGACCGCATCAGCGACCAGCTGCACGAGGCGGCCAACATGGCCACGCTCGAAGGTGACGACATTCTTTATATAGCCCGTTCGGCCACCGTGGAGCGGCTGATTTCGGTCGACCTGTCGGTGGGCGGGCGCCTGCCGGCCTATTGCACATCGATGGGGCGCATTCTGTTGGCGGCCATGGACGACACCAGCCTGCGGGAATACCTGGAACGTGCCGACCTGAAGGCGCGAACCAGCCGTACCTTGCATGACCCCGAGTCGCTGTTCGCCTGTATCCAGCAGGTGCGCGCCCAGGGCTGGTGCGTGGTAGACCAGGAGCTGGAGCAGGGGCTGCGCTCGATTGCGGTGCCGGTGTATGACGCCTCGGGGCAGGTGTTGGCGGCGTTGAATGTGAGTACCCATGTCGGGCGGGTGACGCGCAGTGAACTGGAGCAGCGGTTCTTGCCGATCCTGCTGGCGGCCAGCCGGGACCTTTGCCATCAGTTGTTTGGCTGAGCCTGCAGGGGGCGCATAGCGCCCCCTTTCAAATTTAGAACAGGCAAAACCGTTTCCTGTGCGATAAACGCACAGTGTCGTTCGCGGTCAATTGCGCCACCACCGCCCGCTGATTAATGTCTCTCGCAACGGTCGGCTGTGCCGACCGAACAAGAAAAACATAATAAGAGGCACTTACATGAATACTGTCCCCTCGCTGCCGCGGCCGCACCCGCGCGCGGTACCGTTATATCCAGGCTGACGCCGGCCGCATTCCCTCAAACTACCGTCCTCTGTACCGGTTTATCGCGTGCAGTGGCCTGGCTGTGCCCCTCATTCTGGATAACAACAATGAACCAAGCGCAAACCAACGTCGGCAAAAGCCTCGACGTCCAGTCGTTCATCAATCAGCAGCCGCTGTCCCGCTACCAATGGCGGGTGGTGTTGCTGTGCTTCCTGATCGTCTTCCTCGATGGCCTGGACACCGCCGCCATGGGCTTCATCGCCCCGGCCCTGTCGCAGGAGTGGGGGATTGACCGCGCCAGCCTCGGCCCAGTCATGAGTGCTGCATTGATCGGCATGGTTTTCGGTGCCCTCGGCTCCGGCCCGCTGGCGGACCGGTTTGGCCGCAAGGGCGTGCTGGTGGGGGCGGTGCTGGTATTTGGCGGCTTCAGCCTGGCCTCGGCCTATGCCACCAACGTCGACCAGTTGCTGGTGTTGCGCTTCCTGACCGGCCTGGGCCTTGGCGCAGGCATGCCCAACGCCACCACGCTGTTGTCTGAATACACCCCCGAGCGCCTCAAGTCGCTGCTGGTGACCAGCATGTTCTGCGGCTTCAACCTGGGCATGGCCGGTGGTGGTTTCATTTCCGCCAAGATGATCCCGGCTTACGGCTGGCACAGCCTGCTGGTGATCGGTGGCGTGCTGCCGTTGCTGCTGGCACTGGTGCTGATGGTATGGCTGCCGGAGTCGGCGCGGTTCCTGGTGGTGCGCAATCGGGGCACCGACAAGGTGCGCCAGACCTTGTCGCCCATCGCGCCGCAGGTGGTGGCCGAGGCGGGCAGCTTCAGCGTGCCGGAGCAGAAGGCGGTGGCAGCGCGCAACGTGTTCGCGCTGATCTTCTCCGGTACCTACGGCATGGGCACCATGCTGTTGTGGCTGACCTACTTCATGGGCCTGGTGATCGTCTATCTGCTGACCAGCTGGCTGCCAACCTTGATGCGCGACAGCGGCGCGAGCATGGAGCAGGCTGCCTTCATCGGCGCACTGTTCCAGTTCGGTGGCGTGCTGAGTGCCGTCGGCGTGGGCTGGGCAATGGACCGCTTCAATCCGCACAAGGTGATCGGCATTTTCTACCTGCTGGCCGGGGTGTTCGCCTACGCCGTCGGGCAGAGCCTGGGCAACATCACCGTATTGGCCACGCTGGTGCTGGTTGCCGGCATGTGCGTGAACGGCGCCCAGTCGGCGATGCCTTCGCTGGCGGCGCGCTTCTATCCGACACAGGGCCGCGCCACAGGGGTATCGTGGATGCTGGGTATCGGCCGCTTCGGGGCGATTCTCGGGGCCTGGAGTGGCGCGACGCTGCTGGGGCTGGGCTGGAACTTCGAACAGGTGCTGACGGCGTTGCTGGTGCCGGCGGGGCTGGCGACCGTGGGTGTGATCGTGAAAGGGCTGGTGAGCCACGCTGACGCGACCTGACGCAGTGGCCTCATCGCCGGCAAGCCAGCTCCCACAGGAATGTATCAGGCCCCGAGCCGGTGCGGTACCTGTGGGAGCTGGCTTGCCGGCGATGAGGCCAGTACAGGCAGTGAGGGGAGATAGGTAGGGATGCAACAAATGGTTCGATAATCGCACAAATAGTCGATTATCGGATTGTAAGCCACCCACCAGTCTCCTTAATCTGAGCTCACCGAAGCACCCTGACCAGGAGTCTCCAAATGGCTGCAATTCTCCCGCTTCACGAAGCCGTGAAGCAGTTCATCCAGGATGGCGATACCGTCGCCCTCGAAGGTTTCACCCACCTGATCCCGACTGCCGCCGGCCACGAGATCATCCGTCAGGGCAAGCGCGACCTGACTCTGGTGCGCATGACTCCGGACCTGATCTACGACCAGCTGATCGGCGCCGGTTGCGCCAGCAAGCTGATCTTCTCCTGGGGTGGTAACCCGGGTGTCGGTTCGCTGCACCGCCTGCGTGATGCCGTCGAGAAGCAATGGCCACACGCCATCGAAATCGAAGAACACAGCCACGCCGACCTGGCCAACGCCTATGTCGCCGGTGCTTCTGGCCTGCCGTTCGCCGTGCTGCGTGCCTACGCCGGCTCCGACCTGCCGAAGGTCAACCCTCTGATCAAGAGTGTCACCTGCCCGTTTACCGGTGAAGTGCTGGCAGCCGTGCCGTCGGTGCGCCCGGACGTGACCGTGATTCACGCGCAAAAGGCCGACCGTAAAGGCAACGTGCTGCTGTGGGGCATCCTCGGTGTGCAGAAGGAAGCCGCCCTGGCCGCCAAGCGCTGCATCGTCACCGTCGAGGAAATCGTCGACGACCTGCAGGCCCCGATGAACGCCTGCGTGCTGCCGACCTGGGCGCTGAGCGCGGTATGCCTGGTACCTGGTGGTGCGCACCCGTCCTATGCCCACGGCTACTACGAGCGTGACAACCGCTTCTACCAGGCCTGGGACCCGATCGCGCGTAGCCGCGAATCGTTCACCGCCTGGATCGACACCTACATCCGTGGCACTGCCGATTTCAACGAATTCAAGGCCAAGCTGGCCAGCACTGCGGAGGCCGCACAATGAGCTACTCCACTTCCGAAATGATGACCGTCGCCGCAGCCCGTCGCCTGCGCAACGGTGCTGTGTGCTTCGTCGGCATCGGCCTGCCATCCAAGGCTGCCAACCTGGCGCGCCTGACCTCATCGCCAGATGTGGTGCTGATCTACGAATCCGGCCCGATCGGCGCCAAGCCCAGCGTGCTGCCGCTGTCGATCGGCGACGGCGAGCTGGCCGAAACCGCTGACACCGTGGTGCCGACCGGCGAGATATTCCGCTACTGGCTGCAAGGTGGGCGCATCGACGTCGGCTTCCTCGGCGCCGCCCAGGTCGACCGCTTCGGCAACATCAACACGACTGTGGTCGGTGACTATCACGCCCCGAAAACCCGCCTGCCGGGTGCCGGTGGCGCACCGGAAATCGCCGGTTCCGCCAAGCAGGTGCTGATCATCCTCAAGCAGTCGCCGCGTGCCTTCGTCGACAAGCTGGACTTCATCACCTCGGTTGGCCACGGTGAAGGCGGCGACTCGCGCAAGCGCCTTGGCCTGCCAGGCGACGGCCCGGTCGGCATCATCACCGACCTGTGCATCATGGAGCCGGAAGCCGGCACCCACGAATTCGTCGTCACCGCGATCCACCCGGGTGTGACCCGCGAGCAGATCATCGCCGCCACTGGCTGGGCGATCCGCTTTGCCGACGATGTGCAGACCACTGCCGAACCTACCGAAGTCGAGCTGTCCGCCCTGCGTGACCTCGAAGCCCGTACCGCCGCGGCCCATGGCCAGGTGGCAGGAGAAGCCTGATGCGCGACGTATTCATCTGTGACGCCATCCGTACCCCGATCGGCCGCTTCGGCGGCGCCCTGGCCGGCGTGCGGGCCGACGACCTGGCCGCCGTGCCGCTGAAGGCGCTGATCGAGCGCAACCCGAGCGTGCAGTGGGATCAGGTTGACGAAGTGTTCTTCGGCTGCGCCAACCAGGCCGGTGAAGACAACCGCAACGTGGCGCGCATGGCGCTGCTGCTGGCCGGCCTGCCGCAGAGCATCCCGGGCGTTACCCTGAACCGCCTGTGCGCGTCGGGCATGGATGCCATCGGCACTGCCTTCCGCGCCATTGCCAGCGGCGAAATGGAGCTGGCGATTGCCGGCGGCGTCGAGTCGATGTCGCGTGCCCCGTTCGTCATGGGCAAGGCCGAAAGCGGCTATTCGCGCAACATGAAGCTCGAAGACACCACCATCGGCTGGCGTTTCATCAACCCACTGATGAAGAGCCAGTACGGTGTGGATTCCATGCCGGAAACCGCCGACAACGTGGCCGACGATTACCAGATTTCGCGTGCTGACCAGGACGCCTTTGCCCTGCGCAGCCAGCAGAAGGCAGCTGCCGCCCAGGCTGCCGGGTTCTTCGCCGAAGAAATCGTGCCGGTGCGTATCGCGCACAGGAAGGGTGAGACCATCGTCGAGCATGACGAGCACCTGCGCCCGGAAACCACGCTGGAAGCCCTGACCAAGCTCAAGCCGGTCAACGGCCCGGACAAGACCGTCACCGCCGGCAATGCCTCGGGCGTGAACGACGGTGCCGCGGCGTTGATCCTGGCCTCGGCCGAGGCGGTGAAGAAACACGGCCTGACCCCACGTGCCCGGGTACTGGGCATGGCCAGCGCCGGTGTTGCACCGCGGGTGATGGGCATTGGCCCGGTGCCGGCAGTGCGCAAGCTGACCGAGCGCCTGGGTGTGGCGGTGAATGATTTCGATGTGATCGAGCTCAACGAAGCCTTTGCCAGCCAAGGTCTGGCGGTGCTGCGTGAGCTGGGTGTGGCCGACGATGCACCGCAGGTGAACCCCAACGGCGGTGCCATCGCCCTGGGCCACCCGCTGGGCATGAGCGGTGCGCGCCTGGTGCTGACTGCGCTTCACCAGCTGGAAAAGAGCGGTGGGCGTAAAGGCCTGGCGACCATGTGTGTGGGCGTTGGCCAAGGTTTGGCGCTGGCCATCGAGCGGGTTTGACCTGTACCGGCCTCTTCGCGGGCACGCCCGCTCCCACAGGGGAACCACGCCTCCCACTGTGGGAGCGGGCGTGCCCGCGAAGAGGCCGGTCCTGCCAGACTCAAGGCCAATTGCCAGGCAAATAGCGGAACGAGTGTGTTACCAGGTGTGTCTAGAATTACCTGCGACCCTCCAGGAGTAAACTCACCATGACCTCAGCCTATTACACCGGCGAAGAACGCAGCAAACGCATCTTCGCTATCGTTGGTGCCTCTTCAGGCAACCTGGTGGAATGGTTCGACTTCTACGTCTATGCCTTCTGCGCGATCTACTTTGCCCCGGCTTTCTTCCCCTCCGACGACCCCACCGTGCAGTTGTTGAACACGGCAGGCGTGTTCGCCGCGGGCTTTCTGATGCGCCCCATCGGTGGCTGGATCTTCGGCCGCCTCGCTGACCGCCATGGTCGCAAGAATTCCCTGATGATCTCGGTGCTGATGATGTGCTTCGGCTCGCTGATGATCGCCTGCCTGCCCACCTATGCCAGCATCGGCACCTGGGCCCCGGCGCTGCTGTTGCTGGCCCGGCTGATCCAGGGCCTTTCGGTAGGCGGCGAATATGGCACTACTGCCACCTACATGAGTGAAGTGGCCCTGCGCGGCCAGCGCGGCTTCTTCGCCTCGTTCCAGTACGTGACCCTGATCGGCGGCCAGTTGCTGGCGGTGCTGGTGGTGGTGATCCTGCAGCAGCTGCTCACCGAAGAAGAACTGCGCGCCTGGGGCTGGCGCATTCCGTTTGTGGTCGGCGCCATTGCTGCGCTGATCTCGCTGATGCTGCGCCGCTCGCTGCATGAGACCAGCAGCGCCGAAACCCGCCAGGACAAGGACGCCGGCACCATCAAGGGCCTGTTCCGCGACCACGCGGCGGCCTTCATCACCGTGCTCGGCTATACCGCGGGCGGTTCGCTGATCTTCTATACCTTCACCACCTACATGCAGAAGTACCTGGTCAACACCGCTGGCATGACTGCGAAAAACGCCAGCTACGTGATGACCGGCGCGCTGTTCCTGTTCATGGTGCTGCAGCCGTTCTTCGGCATGCTCTCCGACCGCATCGGCCGGCGTAATTCGATGATGCTGTTCGGCGCCCTGGGTACGCTGTTCACCGTGCCGTTGCTGATGGCGCTGAAAACCGTGAGCAGCCCGTTCATGGCCTTCGTGCTGATTACCCTGGCGTTGTGTATCGTCAGTTTCTACACCTCGATCAGCGGGCTGGTGAAGGCCGAGATGTTCCCGCCGCAGGTGCGCGCACTGGGTGTGGGCCTGGCCTATGCGGTGGCCAACGCGGCGTTCGGCGGTTCGGCCGAGTACGTGGCCCTGGGCCTGAAGACCTTGGGCATGGAAAACACTTTCTACTGGTACGTGACGGCGATGATGGCGATTGCCTTCCTGTTCAGCTTGCGCCTGCCGAAGCAGGCTGCGTACCTGCACCACGATAATTAAGGACGTGGCATGACCAACCAACTGTTCGACGCCTACTTCACCGCACCGGCCATGCGCGAGATCTTCTCCGACCGTGGCCGCCTGCAGGGCATGCTCGATTTCGAAGCGGCGCTGGCGCGGGCCGAGGCGGCTGCCGGGCTGGTCCCGCATAGCGCGGTAGCGGCCATCGAGGCGGCGTGCCACGCCGAGCGCTATGACGTTGGCGCGCTGGCCAATGCCATCGCCACTGCTGGCAACTCGGCGATCCCGCTGGTGAAGGCGTTGGGCAAGGTGATTGCCAGTGGCGTGCCCGAGGCCGAGCGCTATGTGCACCTGGGCGCCACCAGCCAGGACGCGATGGACACTGGCCTGGTCCTGCAGTTGCGTGCTGCCCTCGACCTGATCGAAGCCGACCTCGGCAAGCTGGCCGATACCCTGTCGCGCCAGGCCTTGCAGCACGCCGACACGCCGCTGGTGGGGCGCACCTGGCTGCAGCATGCCACCCCGGTGACCCTGGGCATGAAACTGGCCGGTGTGCTGGGCGCCTTGACCCGTCACCGCCAGCGCCTGCAGGAGCTGCGCCCACGCTTGCTGGTGCTGCAGTTCGGCGGTGCCTCGGGCAGCCTGGCGGCTTTGGGCAGCAAGGCGATGCCGGTGGCCGAAACCCTGGCCGAGCAGCTAAAGCTGACCCTGCCCGAGCAGCCCTGGCACACCCAGCGCGACCGCCTGGTGGAGTTTGCCTCGGTGCTGGGGCTGGTCGCCGGTAGCCTGGGCAAGTTCGGCCGTGATGTCAGCCTGCTGATGCAGACCGAGGCGGGGGAGCTGTTCGAGCCTTCCGCGCCGGGCAAGGGTGGGTCTTCGACCATGCCGCACAAGCGCAACCCTGTCGGCGCCGCGGTGCTGATCGGTGCCGCGACCCGCGTGCCGGGGCTGGTTTCGACGCTGTTCGCCGCCATGCCCCAGGAGCATGAGCGCAGCCTCGGCCTGTGGCATGCCGAATGGGAAACCCTGCCGGACATCTGCTGCCTGGTATCTGGTGCGCTGCGCCAGGCCCAGGTGATTGCCGAGGGCATGGAAGTGGATGCCGCGCGCATGCGCCGTAACCTCGACCTGACCCAGGGCCTGGTGCTGGCCGAAGCGGTGAGCATCGTCCTTGCCCAGCGCCTGGGCCGCGACCACGCCCACCACCTGCTGGAGCAGTGCTGCCAGCGCGCGGTGGCCGAACAGCGCCACCTGCGCACCGTGCTGGGTGAAGAGCCGCAGGTCAGCGCCGAACTGTCCGCCGAAGAACTCGATCGCTTGCTCGACCCTGCCCATTACCTGGGCCAGGCCCGCGTCTGGGTGGCGCGCGCCGTGTCCGAACATCAACGTTTCACTGCCTGAAGGAGACCGCTGTGGCGCACTTGCAACTGGCCGATGGCGTTTTGAATTACCAGATCGATGGCCCGGAAAACGCCCCGGTGCTGGTCCTGTCCAACTCGCTCGGTACCGACCTGGGCATGTGGGACACGCAGATTCCACTGTGGAGCCAGCACTTGCGCGTGCTGCGCTACGACACCCGTGGCCACGGTGGGTCGCTGGTCACTGAAGGCCCTTACAGCATCGAACAGCTGGGCCGTGACGTGCTGGCCCTGCTCGATGGGCTGGATATCGCCAAGGCGCACTTCGTCGGCCTGTCGATGGGTGGCCTGATCGGCCAGTGGCTGGGCATCAATGCCGGCGAGCGCCTGCACAGTCTGACCCTGTGCAATACCGCCGCCAAGATCGCCAACGACGAGGTGTGGAACACCCGTATCGACACCGTGCTCAAGGGCGGCCAGCAGGCCATGGTCGACCTGCGCGATGCCTCCATCGCCCGCTGGTTCACCCCGGGCTTCGCCCAGGCCCAGCCAGCGCAGGCCCAGCGCATCTGCCAGATGCTGGCGCAAACCAGTCCGCAAGGTTATGCCGGCAACTGTGCGGCGGTGCGTGATGCCGATTACCGCGAGCAACTGGGCCGTATCCAGGTGCCGGCGCTGATCGTTGCCGGTACCGAGGACGTGGTGACCACTCCGGAGCACGGCCGCTTCATGCAGGCCGGTATCGCGGGTGCCGAGTACGTCGACTTCCCGGCGGCGCACCTGTCCAACGTCGAGATCGGCGAGGCGTTCAGCCGCCGCGTGCTCGACTTCCTGCTGGCTCACTGAGGATACCGCCATGGACGAGAAACAACGTTACGACGCCGGCATGCAAGTACGCCGCGCAGTGCTTGGCGATGCCCACGTGGACCGCAGCCTGGAGAAGCTCAACGACTTCAACGGCGAGTTCCAGGAGATGATCACCCGCCACGCCTGGGGGGACATCTGGACTCGCCCTGGCCTGCCGCGCCATACCCGTAGCCTGATCACCATCGCCATGCTGATTGGCATGAACCGCAACGACGAGCTGAAACTGCACCTGCGCGCGGCGGCCAACAACGGCGTGACCCGCGACGAGATCAAGGAAGTGCTGATGCAGAGCGCGATCTATTGCGGCATTCCGGCGGCCAATGCCACCTTCCACATGGCTGAGTCGGTGTGGGATGAGCTGGGCGTGGAGTCGCGACAGCAGTAATGCCTGTACCGGCCCTATCGCCGGCAAGCCAGCTCCCACAGGGATTGCATCAGGCTTGAGGGCAGTGCAGTCCCTGTGGGAGCTGGCTTGCCGGCGATAGGGCCATGGAATGTTTACATGGCCGCATTCTTCTGCCGCATGGCCACTGGGCCGGCGTTGTTTTCCACGGCTTGCTTCAGGGCCGGGCACAGGCCAAGCATGAATGCCGCTTCTGCCACCACGAACAACGGCCCGATGATCAATCCGCTGACATCGTCGACAAACGCCGGCTTGCGGCCTTCGTAGTAATGGCCGACGAACTGGATGATCCAGCCCACCACGAACGCCCCCAGCCCGGCACCGAGCCACAGCGCTGTCGTCTGCATCGCCAGCACCTGGCCGACCCACAGGCATAGCCCAAGCAACAACCCCATCACCAGGCCGAAGCGCAGGTCCAGGCGCAGGTAGAACCAGACCGAGGCTGCCGCCGCCGGCAGGGCAGGGGACAGCCACATGCCGGCTACCTCCCAGCCAGGGCGCGACAGCAGGATGGTGACCGCCAGCACGATCATCGGGATGCCGACGAAGTGGGTGGCGATGTTGCGTGGGTCGCGGTGGTAGCTGGCGTATTGGCTCAGGTGGTCGACGAGGGTTTTCATTGTTGTGCCTCCCTGTTCAGCTTTGTTTTGCCTGAACCGGCCTCTTCGCGGGCTTGCCCGCTCCCACAGGATCACCACAGTTTCAAGCCAGGTGGATTACCTGTGGGAGCGGGCGAGCCCGCGAAGAGGCCAGTACAGGCAACCTGTGACCGGATAGTGATCAGGATAGCCCGCAGCCACCACCATCATCAGCTCAGCGAATGGCAGCAGCCCGCACTGGCATATCCAGCCCCACCAGCGTCTCGATCATCGCTCGCGCCGCCGGCGACAGCCGGTAACCGCTGCGGCTGACCACGCCACAGCGCACGCTCAGCACTTCCAGCGCCGGTGGCAGGTTGCGCCAGTGCAGGCGCACCAGGCGGCCGCTGGCCAGGTCTTCGGCCACGGCTTCCTCGCTGGCGGTGCCGATGGCATCGCTGGCCTGCACCACGCTGCGCAGCACGGCCAGGTGCTCGGTTTGCAGGTGCGGGGTGAAATCGCTGCGCCCGCTCAGGTTGGCCAGGCGCTTGCGCACGCCGGGGGCGAGCAGGGCGCTGGCCAGGGGGTAGCTGAACAGGTCGTTGGTCGACAGGCTGTCCTTGGCCAGCAATGGGTGCCCTGGGCGGCAGAAGAACAGGCCGGGGCGCGGTGAAAGGGGCTCGGTGTGGAAGTTGGGGTCGGCCTCGAACGGGCGGATATCGTCGACGAAAAACTCGATCTGCTCGCGGCGCAGGGCCTGGCCCAGGCGTTCGGCGTTGTCCACCAGCAGCGAGGTGCGGATGCCCGGGTGGCGTTCGATAAAGTGGCGCAGGGCATCGGGCACCAGGCGCACGGCCAGCGCCGGGCCGCTGCCGAAATGCAGCTCGCCGGCGTCGAGCTTGGTCATCTGCAGCACTTCGTTGCTCAGCTGCGCGGCACCTTGTACCAGGCGCCGGGCATGTTGCAGCACCACCAGGCCTTCGGGGGTGGGCGGCAGGGCTTTGCTGGCGCGGTCGACCAGTGGGCAGCCGAAGCTGTGTTCCAGGCTCTGGATGGCACGGCTGAAGGCGGGTTGGGTGATGCCCATGGCCTCGGCGGCACGGACGAAGCTGCGGTATTCGGTGAGGGCGATGAAGTAGCGCAGCTGACGGAGGTCCATGTCACGGCTCTGGGGCGGGGATCAGGGGCCTATTCAAGCGGTTGCTGCATATGTCGTCAAAGAAGGTTTATTGATTTGTTTATAGCTTATGGTTATTTGCTGGGGCTTCTGGCCTCTTCGCGGGTAAACCCGCTCCCACAGGTTCACCACAGATTCTGAAACTGTGGTGAACCTGAAGAATTCAGAGGAGATTCAGCGGGTAACTCACGATCAACCGGTTCTCATCGAACGAGTTGGTGCTGAAGTCCCGGCGCATGGTGGAGTTGCGCCACTTCACCGACAGGTCCTTGAAGCTGCCCGACTGCACCACATAGGCCAATTCGGTTTCCCGCGCCCATTCCTTGCCATCGTCCACGCCGCCTGCGGTGACGTTGTCACCCTTGATGTAGCGGTTCATCAGGGTCAGGCCTGGCACGCCGACGGTGGCGAAGTTGAAGTCATGGCGCACCTGCCAGGAGCGCTCCTTGGCGTTGTCGAAGCTGGAGTTGTAGCTGTCGTTTGCCAGGGTGCCGCCGCTGGTGCCGTTGACCCGCATCCAGGCGTCGTCGCCGCTGACTTTCTGCAGGCCGACGTAGAAGGTGTGGCCCTGATAGCGCGCCGAGAGCATGGCCGAGACGGTGCGGTTGTCCAGTTCGCCAGCGCGTTCGGCGCCGTCTTCCTTGCCGATGAAGTAGCCCAGGTTGGCGCCCAGGGTCCAGTCACCCAGGGGTTGGCTGTGCACCAGGTTGAGGTACTGCTGGCGGTAGATGTCCTTGAGCTGGGCATCCCACAGGCCGATCATGGTGCGCTTGTCGTTGAAGGTGTACTCGCCGCCGCCAAAGTTGAAACGGTCGGAGGTGAATGCGGCCTTACCATTCAGCGACATGTCTTCCATGCTGGCGTCGTTGCGCGGGCTGTTGCCGCGGAACTGGCCGGCGTACAGGGTCAGGCCGGCGATTTCCTTCGAGGTCAGCTGGCCGCCGCGGAAGGTCTGCGGCAGCGAGCGGCCATCGTCCGAGCGCAGGATCGGCAGTACCGGCATCCATTCACCCACTTTCAGCTCGGTTTCGGACAGCTTGGCTTTCAGTGCCACGCCCAGGCGGCCGAAGTCATCGGCCGGGCGGCCGTCGTCGTGCACCGGCAGCAGGTGGGTGTTGGTGGTGCCTTTGCCGCCGTCGAGCTTGACCGAGTACAGGCCCAGTACGTCCACGCCGAAACCGACGGTGCCTTGGGTGAAGCCGGAGCGGGCGTCGAGGATGAAGCTCTGCGTCCACTCTTCGGCCTTGGCCTGCGGGTGGGCCGGGTCGACGAAGTTGCGGTTGATGTAGAAGTTGCGCAGGTTGAGGGTGGCCTTGGCGTCCTCCAGGAAACCACCTTGGTCGGCGGCGAACACGGGGAGTGCGCAGGACATGGCCAACAGGCCGGGCAGCAGCTGGCGTGCGGGTTGCAAAGTGCTCATCTGTCGTGGATCTCTTGTTTTTATGGGCGAGCCGGTACGCTGCAGGATGCGGCCTGCAGGTGCGGGTCTTTTGGGATGAACCGGGGCAACGTTGCGTGGGAGGATGGTGCGGGGTAGGGCTGGGGTGAGGCAATTCGCCACAAACGGAAGCGGGCGATAATCGAACGGAATGTTCTGGTTGGTTAATTGTTCTCCTGCACTGGCCTCTTCGCGGGTAAACCCGCTCCCACAGGTACTGCACAGCCTTCAGCATTTATGCAAAACATTGTGGGAGCGGGTGAGCCCGCGAAGAGGCCGGTTCAGGCAACACAAAACAAAAAGCCCACCGCGAGGGTGGGCTTGATGCTTTGACAGCTTCAATCAGCTCTTCGGTGCTTCCACCGCTGCCTGCTGGTTGTTGGCCTGCCCGGTCTGCTCGTACCAGCCACCGCCAAGCGCCTTGTACAGGTTGACTTCGCTGGTCAGCTGCGACAAGCGGTCGCCGATCAGTGCCTGCTGGGCGCTGAACAGGTTGCGCTGGGCGTCGAGGAAGGTCAGGTTGCTGTCGATACCGATGCGATAGCGGCGTTCGGCGAGGCGGTAGTAGTCCTGGTTCGCCTGCACCAGGTCGCGTTGCGCCTGCAGCTGCTCTTCGAAGGTCTTGCGTGCCGCCAGGCCATCGGAGACTTCCTGGAAGGCGGTCTGGATGGTCTTTTCGTACTTGGCGACGTTGATGTCCTTCTGGATCTTCGAGTAGTCCAGGCTGGCCTTCAGGCTGCCGGCGTTGAAGATCGGCAGGTTGATCTGCGGCTGGAACAGCCAGGTGCCCTGGCCGCCCGAGAACAGGTGGCCCATGTCGGGGCTCAGGCTGCCGGCATTGGCGGTCAGGCTGATGCTCGGGAAGAACGCTGCGCGGGCCGCGCCAATGTTGGCATTGGCGGCCTTGAGCAGGTGCTCGGCTTCCTGGATGTCCGGGCGACGCTGGAGGATGTCCGACGGCAGGCCGGCCGGTACTTCGGCCAGCTGGTCGGCATTGAGCTCCAGCGGCTTGGCCAGGTCGGCGGGAATGCCGGTGCCCAGCAGCACGGTCAGGCTGTTGACGTCCTGGGCGACCAGGCGCTGGTACTGCGAGTACTTGACCCGGGCGCCTTCCACGGCGGTACGCGCCTGGCTGACGTCGAGTGCCGAGGCTACGCCGACTTCGTTGCTGCGACGGGTGAGGTTGTAGCTTTCCTCGTAGGTCTTCAGCGTTTCTTCGGTCAGCTTGAACAGCGCCTGGTCGGCCTGCCAGGTGTAGTAGGCGTTGGCCACGCTGGCCACCAGGCTGATCTGCGTGGAGCGACGCGCCTGCTCGCTGGACAGGTAGGTTTCCAGGGCCTGCTCGGTCAGGCTGCTCACGCGGCCGAACAGGTCCAGCTCATAGGCGCTTACGCCCAGGGTGGCCGAGTACTGGCTGGTGATGCCCGCTTCGCCCGTCTGCGACATGTTCGCCGGTACGCGCTGGCGGCTGCCGCTGCCGGTGGCCGAAACCGCCGGGAACAGGTCGGCACGCTGGATGCGGTACTGCGCACGGTAGGCGTCGATGTTCAACGCGGCAACGCGCAGGTCGCGGTTGTTGACCAGCGATGTCTGGATCAGCTGCTGCAGTGCCGGGTCGTGGAAGAACTGGCGCCAGCCCTGCTCGGCGGCGGCAACTTCCGCCGATTGCGTCGGCGAGTACGCAGGGCCTTGCGGCCACTGCGCAGCCACCGGCGATTCCGGGGTCTGGTAGTCAGGGATCAGCGAGCAGCCGCCAAGAATGAAAGCGGTTACTGCCAGGGACAACAAAGACTTGGTCATTGCCCAGCCTCATAACGTGGAGTTTCAGGGGTGACGTCTTTTTCCGGCTCTTTGCTGCCGAACAGTGACGACACTGCGACGAAGAACAGTGGTACCCAGAAGATAGCCAGCACGGTCGCACTGATCATGCCGCCGATCACGCCAGTACCGATGGCGTGCTGGCTGCCGGCGCCGGCGCCGCTGGCGATAGTCAACGGTACCACGCCGAGGATGAACGCCAGCGAGGTCATGATGATCGGGCGCAGACGCATGCGGCACGCCTCGATCGCCGCGTCGTACAGGCTGCGGCCTTGCTCGTGCAGTTCCTTGGCGAATTCGACGATCAGGATGGCGTTTTTCGCCGCCAGGCCGATGGTGGTCAACAGGCCGACCAGGAAGTACACGTCGTTGGACAACCCGCGCAGGCTGGTGGCGATCAGGGCACCGATGATACCCAGCGGTACTACCAGTACCACGGCGATCGGGATCGACCAGCTTTCGTACAGGGCTGCCAGGCACAGGAACACGAACAGTACCGAGAGGGCGAACAGTGCCGGCATCTGCGAACCGGAGAGTTTTTCCTCGTAGGACATGCCGGTCCAGGAGAAGCCGATGCCGCTTGGCAGTTCGCCAGCAATGCGCTCGACCTCGGCCATGGCTTCACCGGTACTGTAGCCCGGGGCCGGAGCACCGAGGATTTCCATTGCCTCGACGCCGTTGTAACGCGACAGCTTCGGCGAACCGTAGGTCCATTCGCCCTTGGCGAAGGAGGAGAACGGCACCATTTCGCCGGCGCCATTGCGCACGTACCACTTCTGCAGGTCTTCCGGGCTCATCCGCGCGTTCGGCTCGCCCTGGATGTACACCTTCTTGACCCGGCCACGGTCGATGAAGTCGTTGACGTAGCTGGCACCCAGGGCGATCGACAGGGTGTTGTTGATGTCGGCGATGGTCACGCCCAGGGCGCTGGCACGCTCGTCATCGATGGTCAGCTGGTACTGCGGCTCGTCGTTCAGGCCGTTCGGGCGCACGGCGCTGAGGATCTTGCTCTGCGCAGCCTTGGCCAGGAACTGGTTGCGCGCTTCCATCAGCTTGGCATGGCCGACACCGCCGCGGTCCTGCAGGAACACGTCGAAGCCGGTGGCGTTACCCAGTTCGAGCACCGCAGGCGGGGCAAAGGCGAACACCATCGCATCGCGGAAGGTGAAGAAGTGCTGCTGGGCGCGCTGGGCAAGGGCGAACACGCTGTTTTCCTTGGAGCGCTCATCCCACGGCTTGAGCATGATGAACGCCATACCCGAGCTCTGGCCACGGCCAGCGAAGTTGAAGCCGTTGACGGTGAACACCGAAGCCACGGTGTCGGACTCTTCGCTGAGCAGGTACTCACGCATCTGGTCGACCACCACCTGGGTGCGCTCGGCACTGGAGCCGGCTGGGGTCTGTACCTGGGCGAACAATACGCCTTGGTCTTCTTCCGGCAGGAACGCGGTAGGGATGCGGGCGAACAGCCAGATCATGCCGACCACGATCAGCGCGTAGGCCAGCAGGAACGGTACCTTGTTGCGCAGGATGGTACCCACGCTGCGCTCGTAGCCGGTTACGCTGCGGTCGAAGTTGCGGTTGAACCAGCCAAAGAAGCCACGCTTGGCCACATGGTGCTCGCCCTTCTTCAGCGGCTTGAGCATGGTGGCGCACAGGGCCGGGGTGAAGATGAGCGCCACCAGCACCGACAGGCCCATGGCCGAGACGATGGTGATGGAGAACTGCCGGTAGATCACACCCGTGGAGCCGCCGAAGAACGCCATGGGCAGCAGTACCGCCGACAGCACCAGGGCGATACCCACCAGGGCACCCTGGATCTGCTCCATCGAGCGCTTGGTCGCTTCCTTGGGCGGCAAGCCTTCCTCGGACATCACCCGCTCGACGTTCTCCACCACGACGATGGCGTCGTCCACCAGCAGGCCGATGGCCAGGACCATGGCGAACATGGTCAGGGTGTTGATGCTGAAGCCGGCAGCGGCAAGGATGCCGAAGGTACCCAGCAACACAACCGGTACGGTCATGGTGGTGATGATGGTGGCGCGGAAGTTCTGCAGGAACAGGTACATCACCAGGAACACCAGGACCACGGCTTCGATCAGGGTATGGATAACGCCACTGATCGATTCGGTGACCACCGGGGTGGTGTCATACGGGAATACTGCTTTCACCCCAGGCGGGAAGAACGGTTCCAGGTCGGCGATGGTCTGGCGCAGGGCCTTGGCGGTGTCCAGGGCGTTGGCACCGGTAGCCAGTTTAACTGCCAGGCCGGAGGCCGGCTTGCCGTTGAACTGGGCGCTGACGGCATAGTTTTCACCACCCAGGCCAACCTGGGCGACATCACCCAGACGCACCTGCGAACCGTCGCTGTTGACCTTGAGCAGGATCTTTTCGAACTGCTCGGCAGTCTGCAGGCGGGTCTTGCCGATGATGGTGGCGTTCAGCTGGGTACCCGGCATGGCCGGCAGGCCGCCGAGCTGGCCGGAGGACACCTGCACGTTCTGCGCGGCCACGGCGGTCTTGACGTCGACCGGGGTCAGCTGGAACTTGTTCAGCTTGGCCGGATCGAGCCAGATACGCATGGCGTACTGCGCACCGAACACCTGGAAGTCACCCACACCCGCGGTACGCGAGATCGGGTCCTGCATGTTGGAGACGATGTAGTTGGCCAGATCGTCCTTGGTCATGCTGCCGTCTTCGGACACCAGGCCGATCACCAGCAGGAAGTTCTTCACTGCCTTTGTGACGCGGATACCTTGCTGCTGCACTTCCTGCGGCAGCAGCGGGGTGGCCAGGTTCAGCTTGTTCTGCACCTGCACCTGTGCGGTGTCTGGGTTGGTGCCCTGCTCGAAGGTGGCGGTAATGGTCATGCTGCCGTCGGAGTTACTTTCCGACGACACATAACGCAGGTTGTCGATACCGTTGAGCTGCTGCTCGATCACCTGTACCACGGTGTCCTGCACGGTTTGCGCCGAGGCGCCCGGGTATGTCACGGCGATGGCGATGGCCGGCGGCGCGATGCTGGGGTACTGGTTGATCGGCAGCTTCAGGATCGACAAGGCGCCGACCAGCATGATCACCAAGGCGATCACCCAGGCGAAGATCGGGCGATCGATAAAGAACTTCGACATGGTTTACTCCGCTTTGGCGTCTGCTTTCGCCGCGTTGGCCTGAACAGGGCTGGCCGGCTTCTTGACGTTGGTGGCTTCGCTGACCTTGACCTCGACGCCCGGCCGCACGTATTGCAGCCCTTCGGTGATCAGGCGGTCGCCCGGGTTCAGGCCTTCCTCGATCAGCCAGTCGCTGCCCAGGGTACGGTTGGCCTTGAGCTGGCGCAGTTCGACCTTGTTCTCCTGGTTGACCACCAGCGCGGTCGGCGCGCCTTTCAGGTCGCGGGTCACGCCCTGTTGCGGGGCCAGGATGGCGTTGGCGTTGACCCCGGCCTTGAGCCGCGCATGCACGAACATGCCTGGCAGCAGGGTGTGATCGGGGTTGGGGAACAGGGCGCGCAGGGTGACCGAGCCGGTGGTCTCGTCGACCGCGACTTCGGAGAACTCCAGGCGGCCTTCCTGCTTGAACAGGCTGCCGTCTTCCAGCACCAGCTGCACCGAGGCGGCGTTGTCACCGGCCTTTTGCAACTGGCCGCTTTCCAGGTCACGGCGCAGCTTGAGCAGCTCGGCGGTGGACTGGGTGACGTCGACGTAGATCGGGTCGAGTTGCTGGATGGTGGCCATGGCGTTGGCCTGGCCATTGCTCACCAGTGCACCTTCGGTGAACGAAGAACGGCCGATACGGCCGCTGATCGGTGCCAGGACCTTGGTGTAGCGCAGGTCGATCTGCGCGCTTTTGAGCGAAGCCTCGGCCTGCAATCGTTTGGCATTGGCGTCGTCGTATTCCTGCTTGGAGACAGCCTGTTCGTCGATCAGCTGCTTGTAGCGCTCGGCCAGCGAGCGGGTTGCCTGCAGGTTGGCCTGGGCATTGGCCAGGGTGGCTTCGTACACGGCAGGGTCGATCTGGTACAGCTGCTGGCCTTCCTTGACCTCACTGCCTTCCTTGAACAGGCGCTTGAGGATGATGCCGTTGACCTGCGGGCGCACTTCGGCGACGCGGTAGGCACTGGTACGCCCCGGCAATTCCGAGGTCAGGGTGAAGGCTTGGGGCTGGATGGTCACGACGCCGACCTGAGGAGCCTGCGCCGCTGGCGCTGCTTCTTCTTTCTTACAGCCACTGAGCAGGGTTGCCAGGGCGACGGCGGAAACCAGAGCGGTAACGGCTGGCTTGAATTGCATGAGGATCCTCGGGTCGCTGGAGCTGGGAGACGCTCAAGAGTAATGGAAGAGTCTTGATCTGGAAAAATTGCTATCCGGTGGATAAATAGCTTGCTAAGGAATATACTTACATTCATGGTTGTTTGTAAATACCGCTGGGTTGTACTCGGGTACTGCCACAGCCCTTGATTAGCTCCTCCGCGAGGCACCCTGCAGAGGTGCCCCCGGAGTGTTCCCCGCACGCGCCGCGCGTTCGGGGCAGATGAGGTTTGTACTGCCATGGTCCGTCGAACCAAAGAAGAAGCCCAGGAAACCCGCGCCCAGATCATCGAGGCGGCGGAAAAGGCCTTCTACAAGCGCGGGGTTGCGCGAACCACCCTGGCCGACATCGCCGAACTGGCGGGTGTGACGCGGGGGGCGATCTACTGGCACTTCAACAACAAGGCCGAGTTGGTGCAGGCGCTGCTCGACAGCCTGCATGAAACCCATGACCACCTGGCGCGGGCGAGCGAAAGCGAGGACGAAGTGGACCCGCTTGGCTGCATGCGCAAGCTGTTGCTGCAAGTGTTCAACGAGCTGGTGCTTGATGCCCGAACCCGGCGTATCAATGAAATCCTGCATCACAAGTGCGAGTTCACCGATGACATGTGTGAAATTCGCCAGCAGCGCCAGGGTGCGGTGCTGGATTGCCACAAGGGCATCACCCTGGCGTTGGCCAATGCCGTGCGCCGGGGCCAGTTGCCAGGCGAGCTGGATGTCGAGCGCGCGGCGGTGGCCATGTTTGCCTATGTCGATGGCCTGATCGGGCGCTGGCTGTTGCTGCCTGACAGTGTCGATCTGTTGAAGGATGTCGAAAAATGGGTCGACACCGGGCTGGATATGCTGCGCTTGAGCCCGGCTCTGCGCAAATGACACTTTGTTAAGGATTGTGAGGGAGTGTTACCCCTTTGTGTTAAGGGGGGATTAATGCTTTCGGGTGACCTTGAACAAATCACAGATCCTGTGGGAGCGGCCTTGTGTCGCGATAGGGCTGCGCAGCAGCCCCGGCAATTTGTGCATCACTGCTGAAATCCTGGGGCCGCTTCGCGGCCCTTTCGCGACACAAGGCCGCTCCCACAGAGATCGCGTAGCTTCTAGCGTCCGCGCAGTTGCCGGTCGGGCAATGCAAACGCTGCAAACAGTCCCAGCACGGCTACCCCAGCACTCCCCATCAACAACTGCTGGAACGTCTCGAGCAACCGCCCCTGTGTCACCAGGTCCACTTCACCGGCCTTCAGGCTCCCCAGCAACGGATTACCCAGCGACTCGAACCCGCCCTGGTGCAGCAGCGCCAGCAGCAGGCTGGACATGCACGCCACCCCCATGGCCCCGCCCAGCGAGCGGAACAGGTTGGTGGTGCTGGTGGCCACGCCGATGTCCTTGCTGTCCACCGCGCTTTGCGTGCCTACCAGCGAGGTCGGGAACTGCAGCCCGCACGCTATGCCGGTCAGCAGCATGAACAGTGCACTGAGCAAGGCCGACTGCGGCGGGGTCAGCGCCATGGCGAAAATGGCCAGCGGCATCAGCAGTGCACCGGCCAGGATCTGCGGCTTGTAGCGCCCGGTCAGGCTGGTCATGCGCCCGCCGGTGAAGGCACCCATGGGTAGCCCCATCACCAGCGGCAGGAGGTGCAAGGCCGCGCTGTCGGCACCGGCGCCGGTGATGCCCTGGTAGCGCAACGGCATGAGCATGGTCAGGGAGATCGACTGGAAGCTGGCGAAGAAGATCACGCCCCAGCACAGCACCGCCACGCGGTTGCCGAACAGACCGAGTGGCAGCAGTGGCTCCCGGCAGCGGCGCTCATGGGCGATGAACAGCACCAGGCCCAGCGCGGCGCAGGCGAACAGGGCCAGCACGGCCGGGTCGGCCCAGGCGTGGCCCTGGCCGACCAGGGTAATGCCCAGCAACAGGCTACCCAGGCCGAGAATCAGCAGCACGGCGCCAAGGTAGTCCACCTGCGCCTCGCGGCGCTGCGCCGGCATGCCGCCGAGGGCGCGGCGGATCGCCCACAGTGCAACCAGCCCCAGCGGCAGGTTGATCCAGAACACCCAGCGCCATGACAGGTATTCGGTCAGCCAGCCGCCCAGCACTGGCCCGGCGACGCTGGCCACCGCGTACATGCTGCTGAAATAGCCCTGGTAGCGGCCGCGCTCTCGCGGGGGCACGAAGTCGCCGATGATCGCCTGGCTCACCGAGACCATGCCACCGGCGCCAATGCCCTGCAGTACCCGGGCCAGCACCAGTTGCTGCATGTCCTGGGCCAGGGCGCAGGCGATCGAGGCCAGGGTGAACAGGCTGATGCCGGTGAGGATCATCCTGCGCCGCCCGTACAGGTCGCCCAGCTTGCCGTAGATCGGCACGGCCACGGTCATTGCCACCATGTAGCCGGAGATGACCCAGGCCAGCAGGCCGACATCGTTGAACTGCGCCGAGATCGCCGGCAGCGAGACGGCAACGATGGTCTGGTCCAGGGCACCGAGGAAGATCGCCAGCATCAGGGCGGTGAGCACGTTGCGCAGGGTGGTGGGGGGCAGGGCGGCGGTCACGGGGATACCTTGTTTATCGGTTGAGACCCCTTCGCGGGCACGCCCGCTCCCACAGGTACAACTCAGGGCTTGAAGGCTGTGATGTACCTGTGGGAGCGGGCGTGCCCGCGAAGGGGCCCCGAAATTGTAACCTGAGTTAGGTAGCTTCCTATGTACTATCTGCATCCCCTATGCAAGATCGGCATTGGCGCATTCATCCAGTGCTGCATGGCTGCGTGATATCGTTGGTATGCCACAGAGGCTGAAAACCGGGGGCTTGCACCAGATTGGTGCAACATTATGCCGCAGGGTTTCGCGCCGCTGTCTCCCACACCTTTTATTCCTCTGCCTGCATGTCGAGCATGACCGCCCAGATGGCGACGGTTGGAACAGGTCAGGTAGACCCGATTACAGGGGTCGGTAGTTACCGTTCGAATTTCAACTTATTTTGCGGAGTGATCATGCCCAAGGCTTCCCATCAAGATCTGCGTTTTGCCTTCCGCGAGCTGCTCGCTTCAGGTTCCTGTTATCACACCGCATCGGTGTTCGACCCGATGTCGGCACGCATTGCCGCAGACCTGGGCTTCGAGGTCGGCATCCTCGGTGGTTCGGTCGCTTCGTTGCAGGTACTGGCTGCACCGGACTTCGCCCTGATCACCCTCAGCGAGTTCGTCGAGCAGGCCACCCGTATTGGTCGCGTGGCGCAACTGCCGGTGCTGGCTGACGCCGACCACGGCTATGGCAACGCGCTGAATGTCATGCGCACGGTCATCGAACTGGAGCGTGCCGGCGTGGCTGCGCTGACCATCGAGGACACCCTGCTGCCTGCCCAGTTCGGGCGCAAGTCCACCGACCTGATCCCGGTTGAAGAGGGCGTCGGCAAGATCCGTGCGGCGCTGGAGGCGCGGGTCGATTCGTCGCTGTCGATCATTGCCAGGACCAACGCTGGCGTGCTCACCACCGAAGAAATCATCGTGCGTACCCAGAGCTACCAGAAGGCCGGAGCCGACGGTATCTGCATGGTTGGGGTGAAGGACTTCGAGCAACTCGAGCAGATTGCCGAGCACCTGACGGTGCCGCTGATGCTGGTGACCTACGGCAACCCGAGCCTGCGCGACGACGAGCGTCTGGCACGCCTGGGCGTGCGCATCGTGGTCGATGGTCACGCCGCCTATTTTGCCGCGATCAAGGCCACCTACGATTGCCTGCGGCTGCAGCGCGGCCAGCAGAACAAGTCGGAAAACCTCAGCGCCACCGAACTCTCGCACACCTACACCCAGCCCGAGGACTACATCCGCTGGGCCAAGGAATACATGAGCGTCGAGGAGTGACAACGCCATCCCTGTAGGAGCGGCCTTGTGTCGCGAAAGGGCTGCGTAGCAGCCCCGACAATATTTGATGTGGCCAAGATCCCGGGACCGCTGCGCGGTCCTTTCGCGACGCAACGCCGCTCCCACATGGGCCTTACAAGTCCTGATCCCACTCCGGTTCGTCCTTGAACCGCTGCACCAGAAATTCCAGCATGCTGCGCAAGGTCGCCGGCATGTGCTTGCGTGAGGTGTACACCGCATTCAGGTTCAGCTCGCGTGGCCTGGCTTCGGGCAGCAGGCGCACCAGTTCACCCCGGCGCAGGGCCTCCGCGGCCTGGTAGGTCGGCAGCATGGCGATACCTGCGCCGGCCAGCGCCGCCTTCTGCAGTGTCATCGCCTCGTTGGCACTGATGTTCCCCGCCACCGGCACGGCGACTTGCTGGCCGGCCACCTCGAAATGCCACAGGCTGTGGCCGAAGTAGGCATGGGTCAGGCAGTTGTGCCGGCTCAATTCCTCGACCCGTTGCGGCGTGCCGTGCTCGCGCAGGTAGGCCGGTGCCGCACACACTGCCGAGCGGCACACGCTGAGGCGCCGGGCGATCAGGTTGGGGTCCAGGTCATTGCTGGTGCGGATGGCCAGGTCGATGCGCTCGTCCACCAGGTTGACCGTGCGATCGAGCATCTGCAGTTCCACCTTCACCCCGGGGTAGCGCCGGACGTAGGCGGCCACTGCATCCACCAGCTGGGCCTGGCCGAACGAGGTGCTGACGCTGATGCGCAGTGCGCCCTTGGGCGCGTCATCCGGCTGCTGCACCGCGGCCTGCAGGTCGCCGACCAGTTCCAGCAGTTGCCGGCAGCGGGGCAGGGTTTCCTGGCCGGCGGCGGTGAGGCTGAGCTTGCGTGTGGTGCGCTGCATCAGCCGTGCGCCAACCCAGTCTTCCAGCTCTGCCAGGTAGCGCGATACCACCGGCCGCGACAGTTGCAGATGATCCGCCGCCGCCGACTGGCTGCCCAGGTCGACGACGGTGACGAATACGCGCATGGCGTTGAGACGGTCCATGATTTGCCCGGTTTCAGAAACAAACTATGTTCGAGCATCGCATTTTTTGTCACGGATTGGGCAACTAAGCTGTTGGGCATTGTTCATCTGACGGGCGTTTGCGATGTCTCTTTTCACTCCTCTGCGTGGCCTGCTGCTGGCCTGTGTGACCCTGGCCGGCCCCGCGCTGGCTGCCGACCCCTTGCGGCTGGAGGTTTACAACCCCGGGCATGAGGCGATCTTCCCGGTCAGTTCGGTGATCGTCAGCGGCGAGCACGACGCCATCCTCGTCGATGCCCAGTTCGGCAAGGCCCAGGCCGAGCAGCTGGTGCAGCGCCTGCGGGCGGGCGGCAAGCAGCTGACCAGCATCTACATCAGCCATGGCGACCCGGACTACTACTTCGGCCTGGATACCCTGACCCAGGCCTTCCCGGAAGCCAAGGTGCTGGCGTCGGCCGCCACGGTTGCCCATATCCGCCAGACCATGGATGCCAAGCTGGCCTACTGGGGCCCGCAGATGGGCACGGACAAGCCGGCGCGACTGGTGCTGCCGCAGGTGCTCGAAGGCAACCGCCTGACGCTGGAAGGGCAGGCCCTCGAAGTGGTCGGCCTGGACGGCCCGCAACCTGACCGCAGTTTTGTGTGGATCCCGTCGATCAAGGCGGTGGTCGGTGGCGTGGTGGTGTCGGAGAACATTCATGTATGGATGGCCGACACGCAAACGGCCAAGTCCCACGCCGACTGGCTCGGCACTCTGGCGCACATCGAAGCGCTGGCGCCGCGCACGGTCATCCCCGGGCATTACCTGGAAGACAGCAGCCGATCGCTGCAGGCCGTGCGTTTCACGGCGAACTACATTCGTGATTTCGATGCCGAGACCGCCAAGGCGAAAGACGCCGGCGCGTTGATCGCGGCGATGAAGCAACGTTACCCGGGGCTGGCCGATGAAAGCTCTCTGGAGCTGGGGGCCAAGGTCGCCAAGGGCGAGATGAAGTGGTAATTCCGTTCAACTGATGGAGAGTATCCCATGAGCAAGATTGCAATCATCGGTGCCACTGGCCGCGCTGGCAGGCAGTTGCTGGAAGAGGCCCTGCGCCGTGGCCACAGTGTGCTGGCCATCGCCCGCGACCCGTCCCGGTTGCAGGGGCGGGACGGGGTGACGGTCAAGGCGCTGGATGCCAAGGACAGCGCGGCCCTGCAAGCGGCGGTCGCGGGTGTGGATGCGGTGCTGAGTGCGGCGCATTTCTCGACCATCGAGCCACACGCCATCATCGAACCGGTCAAGCGGGCCGGGGTCAGGCGCCTGCTGGTGGTGGGTGGGGCCGGCAGCCTGTTGCTGCCGTCTGGGCATCGGGTGATCGACAGCCCGGACTTCCCCGAGGCATACAAGGCCGAGGCCACTGCCGGGGTGCGTTTTCTGGAAGCGTTGCAACGGGAGCCGAACCTGGACTGGACCTTCCTGTCGCCGTCGGCGGAGTTCGTTGAAGGTGAGCGCAGCGGGCATTACAAGCTGGGCAAGGATCATCTGTTGATCGGCGCGGATGGCAAGAGCTGGATCACCTTTGCCGATTACGCGATTGCCATGCTCGACGAACTGGAAAAGCCGCAACATTCGCGGCAGCGGTTCACGGTCGGGTACTGAGTCGCCTGCTTCGCGGGCACGCCCGCTCCCACAGGTAAAGCACAGGTCTTGGAATCTGTGCTGTACCTGTGGGAGCGGGCGTGCCCGCGAAGAGGCCCTCACTGGCTGGCCTGGTGTTCCAGCCAATCCAGCAACTCCACAAGCCCCGCCGGCAAGCTCTTGGTCTGGCTCACCAGGTAATACCCCTTGCCGGTCATCACCTTCAGCGCAAACGGCATGCACAACCGCCCCCCGCGCAAGTCATTGCCGATCAGCGACCAGTCGCCGATGGCCACGCCGGTCCCCTGCGAGGCCATGGCCATCGCCATGTCCAGCGTCTCGAAATGCTGCTTCGGCCCTTGAGTGCCCAGCGTCACCCCGGCTGCCTGAAGCCATAACCGCCAGTCATGCTCATCCCGCGACGGGTGTAGCAGCATGTGTAGCGCCAGGTCCTCGACCTGCTGCAACGGTACCGGCCCTTGGCGCAATGACGGCGCGCACACCGGCGTCAGCTGTTCATCGAACAGCTTGCGCACGCGCAGCCCATGGTTCGGCGCCTCACCATAGACCACCGCCGCATCGAAACCCTCGCGGCGAAAGTCCACTCCATGTTGCACCGTGGTGGTCAGCTCTACAGGTACATCCGGGCGTAGCGCCTGCCATTCCATCAGGCGTGGCAGCAGCCAGCGCATCACGCAGGTCGGTGCCTTGAGCTGCAAGGTAGTGCTGCGCCCACCCACCTCGCGCACCCCTTGTTCGATCAGCGCGAACACCTGCTGCACCCTTGGCAGCCAGTCCTGGCCTTCACGGGTCAGGCTCAGCCCACGGGCCTGGCGCTGGAACAAGGCATAACCCAGATGCTCTTCGAGGGCCGCGATCTGCCGGCTGACGGCGCCCTGGGTGATATGCAACTGCTGCCCGGCACGGGTGAAATTGCAGTGCTGGGCGGTTACCAGGAAGGTATGCAGGGCGGGCAGGGGCGGGAGGCGTTTCATTGTGCTGAGCCATGATTGCAGGACATGGCTAGTATGTGTTTTTTTGCATTGTGGCGATAGCCGTGGCTGGGTCCAATAAGGGCATAACCCAACCAAGATTCATGGTGAAACCCGATGGCAACCTGCGGCGAAGTACTGGTAAAACTCCTTGAAGGCTATGGCGTTGACCATGTCTTCGGCATTCCTGGTGTACATACCGTGGAGCTCTACCGCGGCCTGGCGGGCTCGTCCATCCGCCATGTCACCCCGCGCCACGAGCAGGGGGCCGGGTTCATGGCCGACGGCTATGCGCGGACCCGCGGCAAGCCCGGGGTGTGCTTCATCATCACCGGCCCGGGCATGACCAACATCACCACCGCCATGGGCCAGGCCTATGCCGACTCGATCCCGATGCTGGTGATTTCCAGCGTGCAGGCCCGCGACCAGCTGGGCGGTGGCCGCGGCAAGCTGCACGAGTTGCCCAACCAGGCAGCGCTGGTGTCTGGTGTGGCGGCGTTTTCCCACACCCTGATGAGTGCCGATGACCTGCCGCAGGTGCTGGCCCGGGCATTCGCCGTGTTCGAAGGCGCCCGGCCGCGCCCGGTGCATATCGAGATCCCGCTCGACGTGCTGGTCGAACCGGGCGACCACCTGCTGCCGGGGCGCGTGGTGCGCAGCAGCCGGGCGGGGGCAGCGCCGCAGGCCGTGGCGCAGATGGCCGAGCGCCTGGCCAATGCACGGCGACCATTGATCCTGGCCGGGGGCGGCGCATTGGCCGCGGGCGCTGCGCTGGCGCGCCTGGCCGAACACCTGCAGGCGCCGGTGGCGCTGACCATCAATGCCAAGGGGCTGCTGCCGGCCAGCCACCCGCTGCAGATTGGCTCGACCCAGTCACTGCCAGCCACGCGGGCGCTGGTGGCCGAGGCCGATGTGGTGCTGGCGATCGGCACCGAACTGGCCGAAACCGACTATGACGTCACCTTCAAAGGTGGTTTCGATATCCCGGGCAGCCTGTTGCGCATCGACATCGACCCGGACCAGACCGTGCGCAATTACCTGCCGGAGCTGTCGCTGGTGGCCGATGCCGAACTGGCCACCGAGGCGCTGCTTGGCGCCTTGCAAGCATTGCCGCAACCCGTGCGTGAAAGTACGTGGGGGGCCGCCCGGGTGGCCAAGCTGCGCCAGGCACTGGCGGCGGGTTGGGACCAGCCGACCCTGAGCCAGACACGTTTGCTGAATGCAATTATCGAGCGCCTGCCCAATGCCATTCTGGTGGGCGATTCGACCCAACCGGTGTACACCGGCAACCTGACCCTGGACATGGACCAGCCACGCCGTTGGTTCAATGCCTCGACCGGCTACGGCACCTTGGGTTATGCATTGCCGGCGGCCATGGGCGCCTGGCTGGGCAGCGCGGAGCAGGTCGGTGAGCGTGCGCCTGCGGTGTGCCTGATTGGTGATGGCGGTTTGCAGTTCACCTTGCCGGAGCTGGCCAGCGCGGTGGAAGCACAGGTGCCGCTGATCGTGCTGCTGTGGAACAACCAGGGATACGAGGAAATCAAGAAGTACATGGTCAACCGGGCCATCGAGCCGGTCGGGGTGGATATCCATACGCCAGACTTCATCGGTGTGGCGCGGGCCCTGGGCGCGGCGGCGGAGCAGGTGGCAGATGTGGCGCAGCTGCAGGTGGCGTTGGGTCAGGCAGTGGAGCGCAAGGGGCCGACCTTGATCCAGGTTGACCAGAATCAGTGGCAGGGGGCTGTGTTGGGTTGAAGTGAAGCTATTGCCTGTACCGGCCCTTTCGCGGGCTTGCCCGCTCCCACAGGATTTTGCACAGGCTCTGAACGTTGTGCTGTACCTGTGGGAGCGGGCAAGCCCGCGAAGAGGCCGGTACTGCCAGCCAAAATTTCAGCCAGCAGTCGCCCGCAACCTGGCCACATCACGAATCGGCGGCGCGCCATACAGCCGGCTGTATTCACGGCTGAACTGTGACGGGCTTTCATACCCCACCCGGTAGGCAGCCACCGCTGCCTCGAGCCCGTCATTCAGCATCAAGCGCCGCGCTTCCTGCAGGCGCAGTTGCTTCTGATACTGCAACGGGCTCATCGACGTCACGGCCTTGAACCGGTGGTGCAAGGTCGAGGTGCTGAGGTTGACCTCCCGCGCCAGGTCCTCGATGCGCAAAGGCAGCTGGTAGTTCTGGTTGAGCCAGGTGATGGCCTGGCAAACCCGGTGGGTCTGGCTGTTGGCCAAGGCGATTTCGTACAACCGATAGCCCTGCGGCCCGCGCAGCAGGCGGTACAGAATCTCCCGACGGAACAGCGGCGCGAGCATCGCGATGTCGCGAGGGGTGTCCAGCAGGCGTATCAGCCGCAGCAAGGCGTCGAGCAACGCGGCATCGGTTCTTTCCACATACAAGCCACGACCGGAAGGCCGGTTGGGCACCAGCATCGGCCCGCTTTCGGCGATCAGCTGGCTGATTTCGGCCGGGTCCAGGTCCATGCGCAGGCCAAGGCTCGGGTACTCGGGGCTGGCGTCGAGCTTTACGCCGCTAAGCGGCAAGGTTACCGAGACCACCATGTAGTGCAGCGGGTCGTAGGCGTACTGCTCGTCACCCAGGAACAGGCTTTTGCTGCCCTGGGCGAGGATGCACAGCGCGGGTTGCGCCAGGGTCGGTACCGAGCGCACGTTTTCGGTGTAGCGCACCAGGTACAGGTCATCGATGGCCGATGCCGGGCCGTGGGGCTCCCCGGCGTGGCGGCGGATCAGCTCGGCGAGCTCCTGGCGTTGCAGTTCCAGGCTCGGGTCGATGGACGTGGCGGTGGTCATGATGGCTTTCCTCTGCTGACCGACGCAGCATAGGTTTGGGCAATGGCGGGCGCTAGTCAAAAGCTGCACGCCGATTGCCTGATCCTGCCGCGCTGCAGGATCAGGCAATCGGCGAGCAGTAATGGCCTAACGCGTCGCGCGGGTGAGGCCCTAACCTTGGCAGCCTGGCTTTTCCGTCCGCCTGCTTCAAGGAGATTGTGCAATGACCCCGACACAACCGGTCACCCACCTTGCTTTCATCCGTGCCAGCAGCGGGCGCTCGGCGGAGCTGGGCGCGCGCCTGCGTGACCTGCTCGAGCCCTCGTTGCGGGCACCGGGCTGCCTGAGTTTCACGGTGCAGCGTTCGCAGGCTGATGCCGATTTATGGTTGCTCAGTGGCAGCTGGCAAGACCAGCAGGCGATGACTGGCTACTTTGCTTCGCCGACGCTGGAAGTGTTTGGTGAGTTGGTGCAGGAACAGGTGGTCAGCAGCCTGGACCTGCATACCTTTGATTGAGGTATTGCCTGTTCTGGCCTCATCGCCGGCAAGCCAGCTCCCACAGGGGCATCACAGGTCTTGAGGGCGGTACAGTACCTGTGGGAGCTGGCTTGCCGGCGATAGGGACGGTACAGATGAATAGGGTAAGATGCTGCCCTTGATCAACCAGGTAGATAGCAACATGGCACGTAGGGAATTCCCGCATTTCGAAGCGGTTTCGGCGATGGTCCCGGTGGAAGGTGGCGGCTACAACGCGGCCATCGCGGTCAAGGCCCTGGGCATGGGCGGCGCGCCGCGCTTTCACAAGATTCTCGACGGCCAGGTGTTCAAGGGCGCCGTGGCCGCCGATGAAGCGGCCACGGCCGAGCTGCAACGCCTGCAGGGCGTCAGCGAAGAGGGTGAGCTGATCTGGTGATCAGGCCGGCGGGCGGGCCATCTTGAACAGGTTGCCCAGCTCGAAATAGTCTGCCGGGCCACCGCCACGCAGGATCGGCTCGGCGGCAGCGGTATCGTAGATACCGTTCTTCAACAGGTGCTCGGCAATGTGCACCGCCACCACTTCACCCAGGATCAGCCAGCTGGGCACCAGTTCCTGGTCGGCCCGCTTGAGCTGGACAATCTGGCTGACCTTGCACTCGAAGGCCACCGGGGTTTCGCCGACACGCGGCACGTTGACGATGTTCGACGGCTTGGCGGTGAGGCCGCTCAATTCAAATTCGTTTATCTCGGCGGCAACCGGTGCGCAGCTCTGGTTCATCTGCTCGGCCAACGGGCGGGTTGCCAGGTTCCAGACGAATTCGCCGGTCTGCTCGATGTTGTTCAGGCTGTCTTTGCGCCCGACGCTGCAGAAACCGATGATCGGCGGAATGTAGTTGAAGGCGTTGAAGAAGCTGTAGGGCGCCAGGTTCAGGCGGCCTTCGCGGTCCTGTGAGGAGATCCAGCCGATAGGGCGGGGGCCGACGATGGCGTTGAACGGGTCGTGGGGCAGGCCGTGGCCTTTGGCGGGTTCGTAGTAATACATCTGTGCTGGGCTTGCTGGCCCTACCTCCTGGTGGACAAGGTGCCTAGTGTGCCAAGCCTGTGCCCGCCTGCAAATGATCAAGCCCGGCCGAAGCCGGGCTGGGTGCTCGCATCAGGGATCAGCTGATGCGGTGGGCGTTGGTGCGATCGAAGCCATCTTCGGCGAAACGTTGGCCGCCAGTGCGGTCGAAGCCGTCTTCGGCGAAGCGCTGGCCACCGGTGCGGTCGAAGCCGTCTTCGGCGAAGCGCTGGCCACCGGTGCGGTCGAAGCCGTCTTCGGCGAAGCGCTGGCCACCGGTGCGGTCGAAGCCGTCTTCGGCGAAGCGCTGGCCACCGGTGCGGTCGAAGCCGTCTTCGGCGAAGCGCTGGCCACCGGTGCGGTCGAAGCCGTCTTCGGCGAAGCGCTGGCCACCGGTGCGGTCGAAGCCGTCTTCGGCGAAACGCTGGCCGCCAGTGCGGTCGAAGCCATCTTCAGCGTAGGCAGCGGATTGGCTCTGGGTCGCTGCGAAGGTGTGGGCGTTGGTGCGGTTGAAGCCATCTTCGGCGAAGGCGCCAGCAGCGAAAACCGAGAGGGCCAGGGTGAGGATCAGTTTGTTTTTCATGGTCGTTGCTCCAGGGGTTCTTGAGGTTGTTTTGTTTCTATGGGTTTAATCCTACGCCGATTAACTTGATTAAAAAGCGCAAATAATAGCGCTTAAAAATCGAATAATTAGATATATATTGGCGCGCATCTTGGGCTCTGGCAGCGGTTCTGGCTCAGGATATGTCTGCCCATGCGCCGACGTTCTGCCAGCCATTGCAGCTTGAAGGGGTGGAATTAATGGGGCGTTAAGGATGAAAAATCTGTCATTGAAGGCTTCTCAACGCATTTTTCATACATCACCAACCGATTTTTCAAATGCTGCTCAGCACCATCGCCGCACCTCAAACCGGAGCGGCACAACAATGAACAAACTTCCGCAAATCACCTTGGCCTTCTGGGTCATGAAGATCTGCGCTACCACCCTTGGCGAAACGGCGGGTGATTTGCTGTCGATGACCCTGAACATCGGCTATGCCCTCAGCTCGCTGCTGCTGATCAGCGTGTTCCTGCTGACCTTGCTCGGCCAGCTGTACTCGCGCCGCTACCACCCGATGCTGTACTGGCTGGTGATCCTCTCCACCAGCACCGCCGGCACTACCATGTCCGACTTCATGGACCGCACCTTGGGCCTGGGCTACGCCGCGGGTTCGGCCATCCTCATCGGCATCCTGCTGCTGACCTTCCTGGTATGGCGCCTGAGCGGCAACCCGCTGGATGTCACCCGCATCAAGAACCGCACGGGCGAATTGTTCTACTGGGTGGCGATCCTGTTTTCCAACACCCTCGGCACGGCGCTGGGCGATTACCTGGCAGATGACTCGGGGCTCGGTTTTGCCGGTGGTGCACTCTTGATCGGCAGTGCCATCGCCTTGGTAATGGTGGCCCGCTACTGGACACGCATTCCTGGCGTGGTGTTGTTCTGGGTTGCGTTCGTGCTTACCCGCCCGTTCGGCGCCACCTTGGGCGACTTCCTCACCAAGCCCCACGAGAAGGGCGGCCTGGACTTCGGCACGGTCGGCTCTTCGGCAGTGCTGGGCGGGGTGTTGCTGGTACTGGTGCTGATGGCCACTTGGTACCAGCGCCGTGAGCCGCGTCAGGCGTTGGAGATGTCCTGAGCCTGCTTTCCGATACCAGTGAGCCGATTAACTGGGCTATTCGGCTCACATGGTGAGCCGAATAGGATTTCTAATCGGCTCATCAGAAGGCTTCGGAGGTATGGCTTGATGTTTGCGCTGTTGCTCGTCCGCGCGGTGCGTCTCGCATGCGCTGGAGCCCTCAAACCGTACACCTGGATTGCAATGACGCATTCGCATGTATGAAAAAAGGCGCCCCGAAAACGGGGCGCCCTTCTTCATTACCGCAAGCTCACACTCACTCAGTGGTAATCCGCGAGTGCTGCTTGGTGTCCTTCATGGTCGCGTAAACCAGCAGCGAGCAGGCGATGCAGGCGGTGACGTACCAGTAGAAGCCACTCTCCATGCCGGCGCTCTTGAACCACAGGGCCACGTACTCGGCGGTGCCGCCGAAGATCGACACGGTCAGGGCATACGGCAGGCCCACGCCCAGGGCGCGGATTTCGGTGGGGAACAGCTCGGCTTTGACCACGGCGTTGATCGAGGTGTAGCCGCTGACGATGATCAGCGCCGCCATGATCAGGAAGAACGCGCCCCACCAGGTCTGGATGGTGTGCAGGGTGCTGAGGATCGGTACGGTGAACAGAGTGCCGAGTACACCGAAGGCGATCAGGATCGGGCGTCGACCGATCTTGTCGGACAGGCCGCCGATCACCGGCTGCAGGCACATGAACAGGAACAGCGTGGCGGCCGAGATGGTGGTCGAGTCGCTGATGCTCATGCCCACGGTGTTGACCAGGTACTTCTGCATGTAGGTGGTGTAGGTGTAGAAGGCCAGGGTGCCGCCCATGGTCAGGCCGACCACGGTCATCAGCTCCTTGGGGTGGCGCAGCAGGGTGCGCATCAGGCTTTCCTTGGCCTTTTCCTTCTTGGTGAAGGAGGCGGTTTCTTCCATGCCGCGACGCAGGTACAGGGCCACCACGGCGCACAGCGCACCGATCACGAACGGTACGCGCCAGCCCCAGGCATACAGCTGCTCGGTGGTCAGGGTCTGTTGCAGGACGATCAATACCGCCAGGGCGATGAGCTGGCCGGAGATCAGGGTCACGTACTGGAAGCTGGAGAAGAAGCCACGGCGATCCTTGCTGGCCATTTCGCTGAGGTAGGTGGCCGAGGTGCCATATTCACCGCCCACCGACAAGCCCTGCAGCAGGCGTGCGATGACCAGCAGGATTGGCGCGGCGACGCCGATGGTTTCGTAGCCCGGGGTCAGGGCGATGACCAGCGAGCCGGCGCACATCAGCAGCACCGAGGCCATCAATGCGGCCTTGCGGCCTTTGCGGTCGGCGTACAGGCCCATCAGCCAACCACCGATCGGGCGCATGAGGAAGCCCACGGCGAAGATCGCGGCGGTATTGAGCAATTGTGCGGTGGAATCGCCGGCTGGGAAGAAGGCCTTGGCGAAGTACAGCGAGAATGCGGCGTAGACGTACCAGTCGTACCATTCGACCATGTTGCCGATGGACCCGCTGAAGATCGACTTCAGGCGGCTGGCGGTGGTTTTTTCTGTGGCAGGCGCGGTGGCCGCCCCGGCTGGCAGGGAGGTGGCATTATCCATCAGGGATACCTTCTCGTTGTTTTTGTGGAGCGCGCCGTGGCGCAGCTTGCCAAGGCAATTGCAGAAGGTGTGCCAAATGGGTGCGTTGGGCTTCAAGTTGGGGCGCTGCGCGCCCCTTCGCGAGCACGCCCGCTCCCACAGGGACCGCGTGACGTCTGACTCTTCGCGTTTCCCTGTGGGAGCGGGCGTGCCCGCGAAGGGCTGCAACGCAGCCCCAAAAGAATCCTGCTAATGAGCGGTTATTTGCTTAGTGACCGAGCGCGATAGGCGGATTTCCGCTCATTCCCGCCCAATGAAGTCCTCGCGCACCAACCCATGCCGCTGCATCTTCTCGTTCAGCGTGCGCCGCGGCAGCTGCAACATTTCCATCACAGCATTGATCGCGCCCCCGTGCTGGCGCAGCGCCGCGCGCAGGCATTGCGCCTCGAACGCTTCCATCTGCTCGCTCAGCGACTGCCCGGCAGGCGCCACCTCGATGTTCGGTGAACCCAGCCCCAACGCATGGCGTTCCGCCGCATTGGCCAGTTCACGCACGTTGCCCGGCCAGTCATGCGATAGCAGCTGCGCCAGTTGCGCGCCCGACAGTGGTGGGGCTGCGCGGCCAAGCTTTTCGCCGGCGGCACGGGCAAAGTGCTCGAACAGCAGTGGAATGTCCTCACGCCGTTCACGCAATGGCGCCAGGCGCAGCTCGGCCACGTTCAGGCGATAGGCAAGGTCTTCGCGAAAGCGCCCGGCGCGGGCTTCTTCGAGCAGGTCGGGCTTGGTCGCGGCAATGATGCGCAGGTCGACGCTGATGCTCTGGTTGGCCCCCAGGCGCTCCAGCTTCTGTTCCTGGATCACCCGCAGCAGCTTGGCCTGTTGGGCCAGTGGCATGCTTTCGATTTCGTCGAGGAACACCGTGCCACCGTTGGCGTATTCCAGCTTGCCGATGCGCTTGCCCTGGGCGCCGGTGAAGGCACCGCTTTCATGGCCGAACAGCTCGGCCTCGAACAGCGACTCGGGGATGGCTGCACAGTTGAGGGCGACGAACGGCTTGCCGGCGCGCGGGCCAAAATCGTGCAGGCAGCGGGCCACGCGCTCCTTGCCACTGCCGGTTTCGCCGCGGATCAGCACATTGACCGGCAGGCTGGCCAAGTCCAGTACTTGCCGGCGCAGCTGTTGCAGGCCTTGGGACATGCCAAGCAGCGTGCCTTCCAGGCGTGACTTGAGGTCGGCCTGCTCGTGCAGGCGGCGGTTTTCCAGGACCAGCTGGCGCTTTTCCAGGGCCCGGCGCAGGCTGCCCAGCAGGTGCTGGGGGGTAAAGGGCTTTTCCAGGAAGTCGTAGGCCCCGCTGCGCATGGCCTCCACTGCCATGGGCACATCGCCGTGGCCGGTCAGCAGGATCACCGGCAAGTCGGGGTCGTCCGCCTGCAGGCGTTCGAGCAACTGCAGGCCATCCATGCCCGGCATGCGTACATCGCTGATGATCACCCCGGGAAAGTGCCGTGGCAGGTGTGCCAGGCATTCTTCGGCGCGGGCGAACAGTTGCACGCTGAAGCCGGACAGGCTCAGCCATTGCTCGACCGCGGTGCGGATACTGGCTTCATCATCGACGACGATCACTGAATTCAACATACAGGCTCCAGGTCACGGGGCAGGGTAAGGCTCAGGCGCGCGCCGCCAGGCAGGTTTTCGGCCTGCAGCTGGCCACCGGCCTCGTGGACGATACCGTAGGAAATGGCCAGGCCCAGCCCCAGGCCTTCGCCCACCGGCTTGGTGGTGAAGAACGGGTCGAAGACCTTGGCCAGGTCGGCCTCGGCAATGCCGCCACCCGAATCCAGCACGCTCAGGCGCCACAGCTCGCCGTCGGGCTCGATGCGGATCTCCAAGCGTTTGTAGCGCTTGTCGGCCATGGCGTCGAGGGCATTGCGCAGCAGGTTGATCAGCACCTGCTCCAGGCGAATGGCATCGCCGCGCACCCAGGCCGGGCGCGCCAGGTACAGGGCTACTTCCACTTCTTCGCTGCGAATGCGTGCTTCCAGCAGGTGCAGGGCCTGGTCGACCACCGTGGCCAGGTCGAGGCGCTCGCGCAGGCCGACCGGGCTGTTGCGGGCGAAGGTTTTCAGGTGGCTGGTGAGCGCGGCCATGCGTGTGAGCATCTGCTCCAGCGGCTCCAGTGCCTGGCGTGCTTCGTCATGTCGGCCATGGTCGAGCAGCAGGCGCAGGGTTTCCAGCTGCATGCGCTGGGTGGTCAGCGGCTGGTTGATTTCATGGGCCATGGCTGCCGACATCTGCCCCAGCGCCGCCAGCTTGGCCGATTGCACCAGCCCCTCCTGGGCGGTGCGCAGCTCACGGGTGCGCTCCTCGACCTGGCGCTTGAGCTCCTCCCGGCTGCGCTGGCGCAGGCGGGCCAGGCGCAGGCGCTGGCTGACGAACAGCACAGCGAACACCAAGCTCAGCCACACGGCGGCGGCGCCGAGGGCGGCATTGCGACCGTCGGCGGCCACCTGCGGCTTGCGCAGCAGATGCAAAGTCCAGTTTTCACCCTCCAGTGGCAGGCTTTCCCACAGGTATTCGGCGCTGCCCTCCGGGCCTTGCACGCGGCTGAGGGTGCTGTTGGCGGCAAAGCGGGTCAGCACCTGGTGCTGCAGCGGCACCAGCGGTTGCTTGTCGTACTGACGGGTTTCGGCCAGTTCGGCACGGTCGGCACCACTGAGTGGCTGCAGTTCGCGGTAGCGCCAGCCGTCCTGGTTGGCGATGAAGGTGATGCCACGGGCATCGCTGACCAGCAGGATGTCGCTGCCCTGGCGCCACTCGCGTTCCAGCTCGGGGAACTCCAGCTTCACCACCATGGCGCCGAGAAAGCGGCCATGCTCGTCGTTCACCGCGCTGGCGAGGAAGTAGCCCGGCACGCCACTGGTCACGCCCACGGCGTAGAAGCGACCACTGCCCTGGCTGCGAGTCTGCTTGAAATAGGGGCGGAAACCGTAGTTGGAGCCCACGTAGCTGCTGGGCAACCGCCAATTGCTGGCGGCGATGGCCAGGCCGGTGCGGTCGAGCAGTTCGAGGGTGGAGGAGTTGGCGGCGCCATTGATGCGTTCGAGCTTGCGGTTCAGGGCGTCCTGCACCGGTTCGCTGACCGGGCCGCGCAGGGCGGCGATCAGTTCCGGGTCCAGCGCCAGCACGGCGGGCAGGGCGCGGTAGCGGTCGATCAGCGTGTGCAGGGCATTGGCATACAAGCCCAACTGCTGGCTGGCACGCTGGGCGTCGGCTTCCATGGCCTGGCGCTTGGCCTGGTGCATGGCCCAGCCGGCGCTGAAGGCGGTGCCCAGCACGATCAGCAGGGTGATCAGCCCCAGACGCAGGGCGCGAACGGAAAAGGGCATGGGGCGGATCCGGATGAATGAGATATCAGGGCGGGCCTCTTCGCGGGTTTACCCGCGAAGGGGCCGGTACAGGCAAACCTGTCAGTTACAGCAGTTCAAAGCTCTGCTGCTGCACCGCCTGGGAATCCAGCCCGACCTGGACATTGAATTCCCCTGGCTCGGCAACCCGCTGCAGTTGGCCATTGTAGAACTTCAGGTCTTCTTCGCTGATGCGGAAGCTCAACGTGCGCGATTCGCCAGGCTTGAGCATCAGCTTCTGGAAGTTCTTCAGTTCCTTCACCGGGCGGCTCATCGATGCCGATACATCCTGCAGGTACAGCTGCACCACGGTCTCGCCTGCCACCTTGCCGGTGTTCTTCACTGTCACCTTGGCTTCCAGCGTGTCGCCACGCTTGAGGTCCTTGTTCGAAAGCTTCAGCCCCGACAGCTCGAAGCTGCTGTAGCTCAGGCCATAGCCGAACGGGTACAGCGGGCCATTGGGCTCCTCGAAGTACTGCGAGGTGTAGTTGCCCGGCTTGCCCGGCGTGAAGGGCCGGCCAATACGGGTGTGGTTGTAGTACATCGGGATCTGCCCGACCGAACGCGGGAAGGTGATGGCCAGCTTGCCGGACGGGTTGTAATCGCCGAACAGCACGTCGGCGATCGCGTTGCCGCCTTCGGTACCGGCGAACCAGGTTTCCAGAATGGCGTCGGCCTGCTCGCGTTCCCAGGCAATCGACAGTGGGCGGCCGTTCATCAGCACCAGCACCAGTGGCTTGCCGGTGGCCTTCAGGGCCTTGATCAGCTCCCGCTGGCTGGCCGGGATTTCCAGGGTGGTACGGCTCGACGACTCGTGGGACATGCCGCGGGATTCACCCACCACTGCCACCACCACATCGGACTGCTTCGCCGCCTTCACCGCCTCGTCGATCAGCACCGCGGGCGGGCGCGGGTCGTCGACGATTTCCGGGGCATCGAAGTTGAGGAAGTTCAGGTAATCGAACATCGCCTTGTCGCCGGTGACGTTGGAACCTTTGGCGTAGACCAGCTTGGCCTTGCCCTCCACGGCGCGGCGCAGGCCTTCGCGCACGGTCACCGAGTGCACTGGTTTGCCGTCGGCAGCCCAGCTGCCCATCATGTCGATCGGGGCATCGGCCAGCGGGCCGACCAGGGCGATGGTGCCGGCCTTTTTCAGCGGCAGGGTCTGGTTGCGGTTTTCCAGCAGCACCAGGCTGCGGCGCGCCACGTCACGCGCGGCATCGCGGTGCAGGCGGTCGTTGCCGTAGTAGTCCTTCAGGTCGGTTTCGGCCTTGCCGATGCGCACGTACGGGTCCTTGAACAGGCCCATGTCGTACTTGGCACCCAGCACTTCGCGCACCGCCTGGTCCAGCTCGCCCTGGGTCACTTCGCCGGACTTCAGCAGGCCTGGCAGCTCTTCGCCGTACAGGGTGTCGTTCATGCTCATGTCGATGCCGGCCTTGATCGCCAGCTTGGCGGCTTCGCGGCCGTCGCGGGCGACGCCATGGCGGATCAGCTCCTGGATGGCGCCGTGGTCGCTGATGGTCACGCCCTTGAAGCCCCACTCCTTGCGCAGCAGGTCGTTCATCAGCCAGGTGTTGGAGGTGGCCGGCACGCCGTTGATCGAGTTCAGCGCCACCATCACCCCGCCGGCACCGGCGTCGAGCGCGGCGCGGTAGGGCGGCAGGTAGTCGTTGTACATTTTTGGCAGGCTCATATCGACCGTGTTGTAGTCGCGCCCGCCTTCCACCGCGCCATACAGGGCGAAGTGCTTGACGATGGCCATGATGCTGTCGGGGTTGGCCGGGCTGCTGCCCTGGAACGAGCGGACCATCACCTGGCCGATCTTCGAGGTCAGGTAGGTGTCTTCGCCAAAGCCCTCACTGGTGCGGCCCCAGCGCGGGTCGCGAGCGATGTCGACCATCGGTGCGAAGGTCATGTCCAGGGCGTCGGCCGCGGCTTCGATGGCGGCGGTGCGGCCGACCTTGGCGACGGCGTCCATGTCCCAGGTCGCGGCCATGCCCAGGCCGATCGGGAAAATGGTGCGTTCGCCGTGGACGGTATCGTAGGCGAAGAACATCGGGATCTTCAGGCGGCTGCGCATGGCCGCGTCCTGCATCGGCCGGTTCTCGGGCGCGGTACGCGAGTTGAAGGTACCACCGATGCGGCCGGCGGCGATTTCCTCGCGGATCTTGTCGTGGGGCATTTCCGGGCCGATGCTGATCAGGCGCAGCTGGCCGATCTTTTCGGCTTCGGTCATCTGGCTGATCAGATGGTCGATGAACGCCTGCTTGTCCTGCAGGGGCGGGGCGGAGGGGGCGGCGAGGGCCGCCTGACTGGCAAGGCCCATGGCCAGGCCCAGCAAAGACAGTTTCATCATCAATTCCGTTGTGGGGCCTCTGCCGTATCCACGGTGATACGCGCGCGGCCGAAGTTTTCAGGCGGCTATTGTTGTACGATTTGCAGGCATTTCTTCCAGCGGCGGATTATGCCTGAATATGTCGCCTGCGGACGAAGCCCCGAATGCCGGGACAACAACTATAAGAACGCTCAAGAGACCGACGGCATGACCCCCCTCGACGAATACCATCAGCGCCAGATCGCCGAAGCCATTGCCCGTGCCGAACGGCGCACCGATGCCGAACTGGTGACGGTGCTGGCCCGCCGGGCCGATGACTACGCCTACTGGCCGTTGTTCTGGGCCGCCGTGCTGGCGCTGGCCGTGCCGGCCCTGTTGCACTGGCTGCTGGGTTGGCCCGGAGTGCGTGGCTTGCTGGTGGCCAATGTGCTGCTGTTCGTCGGCTTGTGCCTGCTGCTGCGCAGTCCACGCCTGGCCGGCTGGCTGATCCCCCGTGCCCTGCGCCGCTGGCGCGCCTCGCGCCTGGCCCGCCAGCAGTTTCGCGAACAGAACCTGCAGCGCACTGCTGGTGCCACGGGCGTACTGATCTTCGTCAGCGAGGCGGAGCGGCATGTGGAGATCCTGGTCGACCGTGGTATCGAACACCATCTGGATGCCACCGCCCGCGCGGCCATCGTCGCCCGCTTTGCCGAACAGGTACGCCAGGGCCGCACCTTGCAGGGTTTTGTAGAGTGCATCGAGGCGTGCGGCGAACTGCTCAGCGAACATGTGCCGCCTACCCATGCACGTAACGAGTTGCCCAACCGGTTGGTGATTCTCGATTGAGCCCTAATGCCAGTCAGTCAAGCGAATTGGGGCCGCTTTGCGGCCCTTCGCGGGCTTGCCCGCTCCCACAGGTGTGTCGCTGAGCCCATGATTTGCGCGACCCCTGTGGGAGCGGGCAAGCCCGCGAAGGGCTGCAAAGCAGCCCCAATTAAACAGGCAAACCTTAACTGACTGGCATTAGGGCAAGCCCGCTCCCACAGGAAGTTAGCCACCCTGTAGAATGCGCGCATTGCGCCATGCGCTCCCCGCTATCCGAGGCACCGTTTTTCCATGTCCGCCAGTTCTTCTGCCCCATCCGCGCCGGATGCGCGCACCCAGTTTCTCGACCAGCTGAACGCCGCCCTGCATGGCAATACCCTGGTCAAACTGGTATTGGCGCGCCATGTCGGTGCCGACCAGACCTTGCAACGGATCATTGCCAAGCCGCTGCAGGTCAAGGGCCAGCCGTGCCTGTCGCTGGTCTATCGCCACCAGACCCGCGACATCACCCGCAACCTGGCGCTGGATCAGGCCCAGGCGCTGGTCGCCGAGCTGCTGCCGGACAGCTTCCGTAACGCGCACCTGTTCGACGCCGACGGTGAAGTGCAGTTGACCTTCAGCAAGAAGGGCAAGCCCATGCTCCAGCGCCACGGCGCACAGGCACCGCGCGAAGCTGCCAGCAGCAGCGGCCATGACCGCGAGAAGAAGCGCTATCTGGAGCTGTCGCGGCCGTTCCTGCGTGACCTCGGCGTGACTGACGCACAAGGCGCGCTGATCCCGTCCATGTCGCGCAAGTGGAAGCAGATCAACAAGTTCATCGAAGTCTTCGACCACGCCCTGGCCAGCGCCCCGGTGCCGGCGGAGCAGGCGCTGCGGGTGGCCGACTTCGGCTCTGGCAAGGGCTACCTGACCTTTGCCATGCACGACTACCTGCGCAACAGCCTGGGCCGCGAAGCGCAGGTAACCGGCGTCGAGCTGCGCCAGGACATGGTCGACTTGTGCAACGCCGCCGCCTTGCGCCTGGAGCACCCGGGCCTGGAGTTCCAGTGTGGTGACGTGCGTAGCGTGGTGCCCGAGGCCATCGAGGTGATGATCGCCCTGCATGCCTGCGACATCGCCACCGACTACGCCATCCACACCGGCATCCGCTGCAACGCCGCGATCATCATGTGCTCGCCGTGCTGCCACAAGCAGATCCGCCCGCAACTGCACAGCCCGGGGTTGTTGCAGCCGATGCTGCAGTACGGCCTGCACCTGGGCCAGCAGGCCGAGATGCTGACCGACAGCCTGCGCGCGCTGTACCTGGAAGCCTGCGGATACGAGACCAAGGTGTTCGAGTTCATCTCGCTGGAGCACACCAACAAGAACAAGATGATTCTTGCGGTGAAGCGGCGCCAGGCAGGGGACAACGGCACGTTGCTGGAGAAGATCGGGCAGCTCAAGGCGTTCTATGGGGTGCAGGAGCATTGCCTGGAGACGTTGTTGCGAGGGGACGGGTTGCTGCCTGGCGTGTGATTCTTCAGCGGCTCTTGTGAAACGCCGCACTCGGTAACACGTTATCCAGAAGTGGCGCATTCGTACCTTTCAGGGGCTCGCTTTCGCTGGCCGTCGCTTCGAGCTGGCGGGCCTGGCGGTATTCGCTGGGCGTGCAGTTGCTGACCTGCTTGAAGGTACGGGCGAAGTAGGACGGGTCCTTGAAGCCTGCCTCATAGCCGATGCTGGTAATCGGCATCTGGCTGTTGACGAGCAGGTCCATGGCCAGATTCATGCGCTTGCTCAGGATGTAATCCAGAAACCCAACGCCGTTGACTTCCTTGAACAGGCGGCTGAAGCGGGCCGTGGTCATGCCGCAGCGCTGCGCGAGGTCCTTTTGATCGACACATTCGCGAAAGTGCTGGTCGATGTACGGCATGACCTTGCTGAGCGCCTGGTGCTTGTGGTGTTCGCCGGTCAGGCGAATGCTGTCCGGCAGGGAGGGAAGGTGATCGATGCGCTGCGCATTGCCTGAGGCCTTGCTGGCGCGGCGTATGTCGCAAAGCTGCTTGAGGACATCGATGTAGCGACTTTTCTCACCGCTTGTCAGCGGCAATACCAGATACTCCCAGACCCGCGAACGCATGGCCCAGACAGCCAACTCTTCGGAGTGCTGCACGGTGAACATGGTGACCGGGATGGATGGTGAGTTGCGTTTCACTTCCAGCAGCAGGTTGAGGTTGAGGGTGTCGGGGCGATCGAAATGCATGCAGATCATGTCTGCCTGCTGGCGTTCGGAATGCGCGACGGCCTTCGCCAGTTTGCAATCGCAGACATGACTGAACTGTGCCATCAGCGCTTCGGTGGAATGATCGCGTGTCAGATCGAACCACAACAACAGCGGCTTTGTGCCCGGGTTAGACATCGTGACTTAACCTTAGTGCTGGGAGTTTCCCTACGAGCAGCAGTATTGTCAAAACACTATTAGTTCGACGAGCAATTTGGTTATTAACTTAGATCGTTTTTGCTTAAGGGGTTCTATGCGTTTTGTAAAACCCTGATGTTAGACAGGTTCCGCAGCCAGGCTGGTCTTTGATCATGGCGACCGCTCGTCGGCTTTGAACAAACGTGCCAGAACCTTTCCCTGAGCCGGCTGCAAATGCGTACGAAAGTGCTTCTCATATTGACGCTTGCTACCTGTTTTCCTGGTGGCATTGTCACTTTTTGGATGCTGGCCAATGGCCGCAAAAAAGTCCTAGCGATTCGCAAAAATCTCCTAACGACTGTCGCCTCCCCCTGACTAGGATTCCCATCAGGTAGTGCAATCGCCACTGCCCGGGAAGAAAAACAATGTCCTTAGCGAGGTGAGCGAAATGACTCTGCAAACAATCAAGGCTTCGGTCGTGAAGTTCGTCAAAGATGAAGATGGCCTGACCGTTGTGGAATATGCGGTGGCTGGTGGGTTGGTGACGGCACTTGTTGTTGGGATATTCACTAGTCTCGGAACTGCAGTGCAGACAAAGATGCAGACTCTTTGCACTGCCATCAAAGGGTCGGCGTGCTAATAGAAATAATCATCCAGCAGGGAGAGGCGGTGATGACCAGAGAGCAGTTGGTTATGACTGTTTTGCTGATGGGGCTGCTGGGTATCGCGGTGGCGAGCGACATTCGTCGCCACCGCATTCCCAACCTCCTGATTCTGGTGGGACTGGGGTTGGGCTTGGCTGGTCAGGCTTACTCCATCGGAGTCAGTGGTTTCGGTTATGGGTTGCTGGGGGTGCTGATTGCCTTCGCCATTTTTCTCCCAATGTACGCCTTGGGTGGGATGGCTGCCGGCGATGTCAAGCTGATGGCTATGGTCGGCGCTTTTCTTCCTTTAAACGGCGCGCTCAACGCGGCACTCCTGAGTCTGATTGCCGGATGTCTATGTGGTCTTCTTCTAATTCTAGTGCGTGGCCAATTACCGATGACCTTATCGCGTTACTGGTTGATGTTGAGAGCACAGGCGTATTTCGCGCCGGAGGCTGATGAGGTGGCCGGAAAGCCCTTCCCATACGCCGTGGCAATTCTTCTCGGAACCCTTGTCAGCCTTTTCTGGCAACCGCTGGCCTTTAGCCTAGGAGGCTGAAAATGTACGCACTCAGAGACAGCGGTGCCTGTGACAAGGACGCAGTGCAGAGCCTGGCACCACAACCTCGCACAGTCCGTGAGACTGGACTGGCGGAAAGCTTTCTCGGTGATTTGCTGTGCAAGCACCTGTACGACGCCGGTACGCTGGATCTGTCGCGCCTGGTCGAGCGCCTGGCGCTGACCGGTGCGGTGGTGGAGGAGATACTGGCTTTTCTACGCAAGGATGGCCGCGTTGAAGTACTGGGCCAGGTCGGTGTGCAAACGGGGGGGCAGGTGCTGCGTTACGGCTTGACCGAACGCGGCCGCGGTACCGCCCGTGATGCACTGGCGCGCAGCGGCTACATCGGCGCGGCGCCCTTCCCGGTAAGTGCCTATCGTGACCTGCTCAAGCTGCAGACCATCCACCATGGCCGCATCAGTACGCAGGACATGCACAAGGCCTTTGCGGGCGTAGTGTTGTCGGAGAGCATGCTCGACCAGCTAGGGGTAGCGCTGAACTCCGGACGCGCCATCATGATTTATGGCCCCGCAGGCACCGGCAAGACCTACGTCAGCAGCCGCCTGATCCGCCTGTTCGCCGAAGCCATCTGGGTACCCCATGCCATCGAGATCAACGAGTCGGTCATCGAGGTATACGACCCCCAGGTGCATCAGCGCCTGGAGGAAGAAAGCCAATCTACCAGCCTGTTGCTCAACGAAGGAATCGATCGTCGGCTGGTGCGCTGCAAACGCCCGGTTGTGATCACTGGCGGTGAGTTGGGCATGGAGCAACTGGACGTCCGCTTCGATCCCGGTACCCGTCAGTACCAGGCCTCCTTGCAACTCAAGGCCAGCAACGGCCTGTTCATCATCGACGACATGGGGCGCCAGCGCATGGCCCCGGCCGAACTGTTCAACCGCTGGATCGTGCCGATGGAAGAGAAGCGCGACTTCCTCAACCTGGGTGGCGGGCGCCATTGCGAGCTGCCGTTCGATCTGGTGCTGGTGTTCTCCACCAACCTCAACCCGCTGGAGTTGGCTGACGAAGCCTTCTTGCGGCGCATTGGCTACAAGCTGCAGTTCAGCTACCTGAAAGTCGATGAGTACGAACGCATCTGGCGTCAGGAATGCGAACGCCTGGGCCTGGCTTACGACCCGCTGCTGTTGCGTTACGCGCTACAGGCCCTGTACGAGGCAGAAGGCGTGCCGCTGGTGCCCTGCCACCCTCGCGATCTGCTGAACATGGCACTTGACCGCCAGCGTTACATGGGGGGCGAGGGGCCGTTGTCGGAGCAGGAGCTGAAATGGGCCTGGCAAAGCTACTTCGTGCAGATCGACTTCCTTGGATAAGGAGATGCAGACATGAGTGCCCGTACGCTGACCTTGGTTGCCGTGTCCCTGACCCTGGGGCTTGGCGCCGCCTTGATGGCGAACAACTGGCTCAATGGTCGGCTCAACGCCGCCCCGGATGACAACATGAAGAACGTGGTGGTCGCCACGGTGGAGATCCCGTTCGGGCAGATGATCGAGGCGCAGCAAGTCGCCATCGTGCGCATGCCCAAGGATGCGGTACCTGACGATGCCTTTGACAGCAATGAAAAGGTGGTTGGCAAGATTGCCACTTTTGCATTGTTGCGCGGCGATGTGCTGCGTAGCGCTCGCCTGGCCGAGCACCTGGGTGGCAGTACCCTGGCTTCGTTGATTGCTCCAGACAAGCGCGCCATTTCGGTGCGTGTGGATGATGTGGTCGGGGTGGGCGGGTTCCTGTTGCCGGGCAACCGGGTCGATGTTCTGGCAACCAAGCAAAGCAATGGCGGTAGTAATGACGCCGAATCCAGAACCATCCTCCAGGACCTCCGGGTATTGGCTGTGGACCAGACAGCGGGGACGGACAAGACCCAGCCGGTGGTGGTACGTGCCGTGACCCTGGAAATGTCGGCCAAAGAGGCCGAGGTGCTGGTCAGGGCGCAATCCGAAGGGAAGTTGCAACTGGCTCTGCGCAACCCGCTGGACGCTCAGAAGCAGGCGCCAGCCGTTGCCGCTGTCGAGCCGGTGAAGGCTGCAACGCCAGCATTCAAACCCCAAACAAGACCGGTGGTAAATCGCAGTAGTGACGGTGGCGCGGTCACCATCATCCGTGGGACTGAAGTTGAAGTAGCGAAAGCACGGTTCTAAAGCAGCTGGCGTCCGAATGGTTAACCTTCGGCAGGAACAAGAATACCTCGCAAGGAGTTGTGCATGAATACTTTGCAGAGACTAGGGATGTACCTGTTGTGCGGGCTGGGTACGCAGCTGCTGTTCGTCGGTGTGACGCAGGCTGCAGAACCAGGATCGGGATACAGCGCCATGCCGGCGGCCAACACCAACATGGTCCAGGTGCCCATCTACAAGTCGCGGACGATCAGTGCTCGTACGCCGGTGAGGAAAATCTCGGTCGGCAACCCGGATATCGCCGATATCCTGATCACCAGCCCGACCCAGCTCTACCTGCTCGGCCGTTCCCTGGGCACTACCAACGTACTGCTGTGGGACAGCAATAACCGCTTGATCGATACCCTGGATGTGGAGGTCGTGCATGACCTCACCGGGCTCAAGACCAAACTGCACCAGCTGCTGCCCGAGGAGAACATCGAGGTGTTCAGCGCCCAGGGCGCGTTGGTACTGCGTGGTCAGGTGCGCAGCGCCGCGGCCATGGACACGGCGATGAAAGTGGCCAAGACCTATGCCGCGCAAACCTCGAGTGTGGTGCAAGGCAAGGGTGAAGCCGCCGAGGCGGCCCCGGCCCAGTCGCTGGAGGTGATCAACCTGCTCAGCGTCGGTGGCAGCCAGCAGGTGATGCTGGAAGTCAAAGTGGCAGAGATGCAGCGCAGCCTGATCAAGAACCTTAACGTGCGCTTCAATGCCCTTGGATCATCCGGCAACTGGAGCGGTGGCGGGTTCAACAATGGTCAAGGACTGGGCCTGACTCCAGGCGGCGGGTCGATCCTTTCGCCAGGTTCGCTGATTGGTGGCGGCAAAGGCTTGTTCGCCCAGTTCCTGTCCGACGATTTCCTCTTCAACGTGGTGCTGGAAGCGTCCAAGGACAATGGTTCGGCCAAGGTACTGGCGGAGCCCACCCTGACCACGCTGACTGGCCAGCAGGCTGAGTTCATTTCTGGTGGCGAGTTTCCGGTGCCAATCACCGAGGATGATGGCATCACCATCGAATACAAGGAATTCGGTGTCGGCGTGAAGTTCCTGCCGGTGGTGCTCGACTCCGGGCGTATCAACCTCAACCTGAATGTCTCGGTGAGCGAGCTTTCCAACGCCAACTCGCTGGTACTCGACACGGGCCTCAGCAGCATCCTGGGCGATGGAGTTTCCCAGGTTATTCCGTCGCTGACCAAGCGCAGCGCAGAGTCCACGGTCGAACTGGGCAATGGCCAGACCATTGCCATCGCCGGCTTGATCAGCGAAAACACTCGCGATTTCGTCAGCCGTTTCCCGGGTCTGGGGGACCTGCCGATACTCGGGCACCTGTTCCGCAGCCAATCGTTCATCAACGGTGAAACCGAACTGGTGATCCTGGTGACGCCGCACCTCGCCAAGCCCGTGGATGCCAAGGCGGTGCGCCTGCCCACTGAGAAGTTCGTCGAGCCCAGTGACCTGGACTTCTACCTGCTCGGCAAGACCAAGGGCAGTGAGCCGGGGCGCGCGGTGCCCGTCAGCCTCGGTGTCAGCGGTGGCAACTTTGGCCATGATCTGAACTGATCGGAGAGAACCAGCATGAGAACCATGATCGTGTGTTGCGCGCTGCTGTCGGGGGTGTCCGGTTGCATGTCGTACGACGAGGGGCGCGTCGGCCCGCTGGGTTACAGCGTCTACCAGACAACCTACCAGCAGATTGCCGACAAGCAGGTGGCCGCCAATCCAGGCACCGAACTGCCTGCCGTCGGCGCCGATGGGCCGTTGCTGGAGAAGGTGATGAATGGTTATCGGGGGGCGACTGGCGATGCGCAGCAGATCGGTCAGCCGATCCAGATCCAAGTCACTGATTCAACTCGCTGATTGAGGGCGTAATCATGACTCCTCGAGCTCAACGGATGTTCACCGCGCCGCGAGGCCAACAGCGGGGGGCAGTGACTGTCATCATCGTGATCGCCTTGTTGGCGATACTGATGATGGCAGCGTTGGTGCTCGATGGCGGTCACATGTTGTTGAACAAGACTCGACTGCAGAATGCCGTGGACGCCGCCGCCCTCAGTGGCGCCAAGACCCTGAGCCAGGTGATGGGCACTGGCAATTCTGCCAGTACCACGCGAGCAGCCGCGCTCTTCACCCTCAACGAAAATGCCAAGGCCGCTGGCAACATGGAGCTGTTGACGGCAATCGGCGGCAACCCTGGCGGATTTGCCGTGGTGGAGTTGGCAGACAATGTCTATGGGCCTTTCTCCTTCCCCGGGCCGGCCAATGCCACCTATGTGCGGGTCTCGGTATCGAACTACTCACTGGCGGGCTTTTTCTGGAGCTTCGCCCAGTCAATCGGTACAGGAACCGTGGGGACCAAAAGTGTGACGGCGATTGCAACCGCCGGGCCGAGCCCCACCAGTCCATGTGATCTTGCGCCGCTGCTGGTGTGTGGGGACCCGACCAAATACAACCCGGACACCGGCATGTTCTGGGGGTATCGCTTTGGTGACCTGGAGGTCTTGAAATCAGCTTCCAAGGACAGCGACCCGATTGGCCCGGGCAATTTTCAGCTGCTCGATTTTGGCTCGGGCGGCAAGGAGGTTGGCGAACTCATGGCTGGCGGCGCCTCGGTTTGCCGAAATGTCGGTGACAACGCCGCTACCAAGCCTGGCAACACGGTTGGTCCTGCTGTGAAAGGCCTGAATACTCGCTTCGGCCAGTATGCCGGGTCGCTCAATAGTTCGGACTATCCGCCAGACCTGGTGACGACCTATAGCAATCCGGTAATGAAGTACAACGACGCAATCACGCCTAACCAAGTGGAGCAGCAGGGCCAAGTCGTCACTTCGAGCAATGGCAACCTGTCTGCTGGCGGCACGCCGCTGTTCGACTACAACGACTATGCCGCGCAGACCGCCGCATGTGTCGCAGGCGGTACGGGTTGCCAGTCGAGTGGAGTTTTCGAGCGACGGATGCTGAAGATCGTGGTAGGCGACTGCTCGGGCAAGAACTCGGGGGCATCATCGATTCCGGTCCTTGGTTTCGGTTGCTTCTATGTGGTGCAGCCTGCCGACAACTCAGGTGGGGATTCGCAGATCTTTGGCCAGTTCGTCAAGCAATGCGAGGGTGACGGCGTGCCTGGGCCTACTCCGCAGGACGATTCCGGCCCGCAGATCATCCAGTTGTACAAAACCTTTATCAATGGCAGTGGCACACCGAGCACCGACTCCTAGGAGCGTGTCATGGAACTTTATCGGTTCAAGCGTGCACAACGTCAGCAAGGGGTGGCAATCGTCGAGTTCACCATCACCCTGCCACTGTTGCTCCTGACCTTGCTGGCTTTCGGCGAATTTGGCCGCATGCTTTACCAGTACAACAGCTTGCTGCAGGGCAGCCGGGATGCCGCACGCTTTGTCGCCAGCCAGGCCTGGAACTCGACCCTTGGCAAGGTCGAAGTGAGCGCCGACCTCGAGTGCATGACCAAGAAAGTGGCGGTGTACGGTGCACCTTCAGCGCCGCCCTGCAGCCTGACCGGGATGCCGGCTGATACTACCGTGCAGGTGGCCAAGGTGGCGGGCACCAACGACCACGTTCAGGTCACCATCAGCGCGGTCTTTTCCCCACTGATCGCCAACGGCATTCCGGCCTTTATCGGAGGCGGCACGGCGCTGAACTTTCCGTTGGTCGCCACCACTGTGATGAGGGCACTGTGATGAAGCGCAGAGGCATGCAGGGCGTTTACGTGGTGGAGTTCGCCATCGTCAGTGCGTTGATGTTCACGCTGCTGTTCGGGGTGCTGGAAATAGGCCGGCTGTACTACACCGTGAATGTGCTGAATGAGTCCGTTCGGCGTGGCGCACGGCTGGCAGCGGTGTGCAATATCAGCGATCCGGTGGTGCTGCGCCGGGCAATATTCAACAGTGCGGGCGACAGCGGAGCCAGTGGCCTGCTGGCCGACCTGGACACTTCGGACCTTACCCTGCGTTATCTGGACAAGAACGGTGCACAGGTCGCCAACCCCGGTGATCTGGTGAACGCCACCGGGTTTGCCGCTGTCCGCTATGTCCAGCTGACGCTGCAGAACTTTCAATTCAGCCTGTTTATTCCAGGTTTTGGGGTGCCCATTACCCTGCCAGTATTCAAGGCGACCTTACCTCGCGAGAGCCTCGGGCGTCATACCGGGGCGGGTGTCGTACCGGAGATCACGCCATGCTGAATCTTAGGGAGAGTTCCGTATCCGCTACTTCCATCAAGCCCGGGATGCGTCTGTTGATCAGCAGTTCCGACGCCTTGGCCTTGCGTCAATTGCAAGAAATCTGTCAGCGCATCTCCGGTCTGGAGGTGAATGTTCGTCAGGTGAGCAATGGGCATTGCGACCCGCTTTACGGGCTCGACCGGATGCCCGATTTCCTGCTGCTGCGCGTTGGCCAGCTGTGGCGTGAGGAACTGGCAGCCTTGTTGCAACGCCCGGCCCATGAGCGCCCGCCGCTGTTGGTGTGTGGCCTGCTGGACGATCGGGAAGGCATGCGCCTGGCGATGCAGGCCGGTGCGCGTGATTTTCTGCCAGAGCCTATCGTTGCCACGGAGCTTATCGCTGCCTTGAACCGTATGGTCATGGAAACCCAGACCAACAGCACGGCAACAGGCAAACTGGTCGCGGTGATGAATGCCAAGGGTGGCTCCGGCGGCACGGTGCTGGCCTGCAACCTGGCGCATCAGCTCAGCCTCAAGGGCAACACCCTGTTGCTTGACCTGGACCTGCAGTTTGGCAGCGTGTCGCATCATCTGGATGTGGCGCAGTCGCACAGCCAACTGGACGTGTTGCAGCAGATAAAAGAAATGGATGGTGTTGCACTGCGCGGCTTCTGCAGCCATTTCAGCCCGTCCTTGCATGTGCTTGGCAGCCGCGCCAATGAGCTGTGCCTGCCGCAGGATGTGCAGGCCGAACAGCTCGATGCGCTGCTGCAGCTGGCGCGGGCCAACTATGACTGGGTGGTGACGGACTTGCCGCGGCAGATCGATCACATCACCGCTTCGGTGCTGGAGCAGGCCGACCGGGTGTACGTCGTGGTGCAGCAGAGCGTCAACCACCTGCGCGACGCCAGTTCCCTGGCGCGCATTCTGCGCGATGACCTGGGCGTGCGCGGCAATCAGCTGGAGGTGGTGGTCAACCGCTACGACAAGGCGGCGCCGGTCAGCCTCAAGGATATCGGCGAGGCGCTGCGCTGCACCAATATCGTGAAACTGCCGAATGACTTCAGCGTCATCAATCAGAGCCAGAACACGGGTGTGCCATTAGGCTTGCAAGCACCTCGCTCCGCGATCACCCAGGCGCTGCGTGGGCTGGCCGAGGAATTGGTTGGCAAGCAGGTGGACACTGACACGGGACTGTTCAAACGCGCCTTCAAGCGTGTTTTTCGGGGGTGAACCATGCTTAGCGATTTCCGTAACCGTTTGCGCAAACAGGCAGCCACCCCCGAGGCGTTGACGCCGTCGAAGCAGGGTGGAGGCGCGAAGGACCCGGCAGAGGCGTTGATGGCGTGGGAACATTCGGCACCGGATGTTCTGTTTGAAACGAAAAGCCAGGTCACATCGGTGGAAGCCGAGTGGCGGGAGAAGACCTATCAGCAACTGCTCAAGGTCATGGACCTGTCCTTGCTCGACTCGCTCGAGCAGGCCGAGGCCGTGCGGCAGATCCGTGATATCTGCCAGCGTCTGCTCGATGAGCATTCGGCGCCGGTAAGCTCTGCCAGCCGCCAGTTGATCATCAAGCAGATCACCGACGAAGTGCTTGGCCTTGGCCCGCTGGAGCCGCTGCTGGCCGACCATACGGTGTCCGACATTCTGGTCAACGGGCATGACTCGGTGTACGTCGAACGGTTCGGCAAGTTGCAGCGCACCGATGTGCGATTTCGCGATGATCAGCACCTGCTGAACATCATTGACCGCATCGTCTCCAGCCTCGGCCGGCGTATCGACGAGTCTTCGCCGTTGGTCGATGCACGCCTCAAGGACGGTTCGCGGGTCAATGCGATCATCCCGCCGCTGGCCATCGACGGGCCAAGTATCTCGATACGCCGCTTTGCGGTGGACCTGCTCAATACCGACAGCCTGATCCAGGCGGGCGCGCTGACGCCGGCCATCGCCTTGCTGCTCAAGGCGATCGTGCGGGGGCGGCTGAACGTGCTGATCTCCGGCGGCACCGGCTGCGGCAAGACCACCATGCTCAATGTGCTGTCCAGTTTCATTCCCCACAACGAGCGCATCGTCACCATCGAGGACTCGGCCGAGCTGCAGCTGCAGCAGCCGCATGTGGTGCGCCTGGAAACACGGCCGGCGAACATCGAAGGGCGCGGCGAGGTGGGCCAGCGTGAGCTGGTGCGCAACAGCCTGCGGATGCGCCCCGACCGCATCGTGATCGGTGAGGTGCGCGGCGCCGAGGCGCTGGACATGCTGACGGCGATGAACACTGGTCACGATGGTTCTCTGACTACCATCCACGCCAACACCGCGCGCGATGCGTTGGGCCGGGTGGAGAACATGGTCTTGATGTCTGGCGCTACATTCCCGATCAAGGCCATGCGCCAGCAGATCGCATCGGCCATCGATGTGGTGATCCAGCTGGAGCGACAGGAAGACGGCAAGCGGCGGTTGGTCAGTGTGCAGGAGATCAACGGCATGGAGGGCGAAATCATCACCATGACCGAGATATTCTCGTTCGTCCGCAATGGCCTGGGCGAGCAGGGCCAGGTGCTCGGCGACTTCCGGCCAAGCGGCATGGTCCCGGCCTTTCGCGATTCTTTGGCCAAGCGCGGGATCGAGTTGCCGTTGACTATGTTCAGGCCGGAATGGATGGAGGTTGGTCAGCCATGAGCCAGATACCCGTTGAATACATCCTGATATTTCTAGGCATGGTGTTTGTTGCCGTGTTTCTCCTCAGCCAAGGATTGGTCGTGCCAGTGTTCGGCGAAGCGGGCAAGGTACGCAAACGTATTCGCGGCCGACTGGTGCTCCTGGAGCGGGCAAGCCATCTGCCGAACATGCAGACTGTGCTGCGGCAGAAGTACCTGACCCGCTTGTCGCCGCTGGAGGCGCGGCTCGAGCAGTTACCCTTCATGGCGTCGCTGACGCAAATGATCGAGCAAGCCGGGCATGAGTACCGGGCCTATCGGGTATTTCTGATGGGGCTCGTTCTGGCAGCGGCTGCCGGGATGCTGGCCTGGATGTTCTTTCCTTACTGGTGGTTGGCGCTGGCGGTAGCGTTCGTGGCGTTCTGGTTGCCGCTGCTGAAAATCACCCATGACCGTGGCATGCGTTTCGCCAGATTCGAGGAGGGTTTGCCGGATGCGCTGGAAGCCATGTGCCGGGCATTGCGCGCTGGGCATCCCTTCAATGAAACCCTGCGCCTGGTGGCAGAGGAGCACAAGGGACCGGTGGCGCATGAATTCGGCCTGACCTTCGCCGATATCAACTACGGTAACGATGTGCGCCGGGCCATGCTTGGCCTGCTGGAACGGGTGCCGAGTATGACGGTGATGATGATGGTGACTTCGATCCTCATTCATCGCGAGACTGGCGGCAACCTGACCGAAGTTCTGGAGCGTCTGAGTAGCCTGATCCGGGGGCGTTTTCGCTTTCAACGCAAGGTCAAGACCATGTCGGCCGAAGGGCGAATGTCGGCTTGGGTGCTGGTGGCCGTACCCTTTGTGCTGGCGGCGGGGATCATGCTCACTAGCCCCACGTATTTGCCAACGCTGGTCAACGATCCTTTCGGCCAAAAGCTTATCATGGCGGCTTTTGGCTCCATGCTGGTCGGGATCTTCTGGATTCGCAAGATCATCCGAATCCAGGTTTAAGCAGTTCTCGCAACGGGGGCGTCGGTCATGGATTATTTGCTCGGTTTATTGAGTCGGGTGACGGACAATGAGGCACTGACACGCCTGCTGATCGTCGGCGCGATCGGGGTAAGTACGGTCATTGCGGTGATCACCGTAACGTTACTGGTGCTGGGGTTGCAGAGCCCTCTGCAACGTCGTCTTGCATTAATCAAGCGTGATCACTCCGGCGCTGCGGCCGGGCGGGAGGCGCCAGGCAATCTGCAACTCCTGCTGGAGCGGGTCGGTCGGCGCCTTGGCCCGTCTGAGCAAGGGCAGGCGTCAGCCACCCGAACCCTTTTGACCCACGCGGGTTACGGCTCGGCGTCAGCGGTACAGGTGTACTGGGCGGTTCGTTTGCTGTTGCCGCTGATTCTGGTTGGTATATCACTGTTGACACTGCCACTGGTACCCAACCTTTCCTCAACCGTGATTATCGCTGTGGTGCTCATAGGGGCTGCTGTCGGATGGTTGCTGCCGGCACTGTATATCGACAAGCGCAAGACGGCTCGGCAGGGTCGGTTGCGTGCGGCCTTTCCAGATGCCCTGGACTTGATGGTGGTGTGCGTAGAATCGGGTCTGGCGTTACCCCATGCAATCGAGCGGGTGGCCGAAGAAATGTCGGTCAGCCAGGCCGAGCTGGCCGAGGAACTGGCGTTGGTCAATGCGCAAATCCGCGCCGGTATTTCCAGTACCGAAGCGCTCAGGCAACTGGCGGACCGGACCGGGCTGGAAGACATCCAAGGCTTGGTCAGCCTGTTGGCCCAAAGCATCCGCTTCGGCACCAGCGTAGCGGCCACCTTGCGAATCTACGCCGAGGAGTTTCGTGACCGGCGCATGCAGGCCGCCGAGGAAATGGGCGCGAAGATCGGAACAAAGCTGGTTTTTCCGCTAATTTTCTGTCTGTGGCCAAGCTTCTTTCTGGTAGCCATCGGCCCGGTGATCATCGGGATACTTAAAACGTTCGGGAATCCATGACATGAACAGGATCAGCTTGCTGTTGACCATGATCGCCGTGCTCTCGGGTTGCCAGAGCACTGGGCCAGACTTGAATGGGGTGCGTTCTGTCTACTCCGCTGGCAATTCGGTGCTCTACCAAGTGCAGTCGCAAAGCAACTCGCCCGACCAGGCGATGCAGATGGCTGCTATGGCTTACCAGGCCGGTGACCTGGACCAGGCGCTGTACCAGTACCTGCGCGTCCTCGAGCTGGCGCCCGAACGTTATGAGGCCCTGGTCTGGGTTGGCCGTATCCACCGCGAACGGGGCAATAACCAGCTTGCCGAGATGGCCTTCACCGAGGTACTGAGCAAGGCACCTGAAAACCCCGATGCCTTGACGGAAATGGGCCTGCTGAACCTGTCCATGCGTAAACATGAGCAGGCCAAGGTGATGTTGTTAAAGGCAGTTGCCGTGGATCAGAAACGCTTCGCCAAGGACGCGGCCAACACCCAGACAGGGGCGGCTGCGCTCAGGGTCGACAGCAAGTCACCGCTCAAGGCCTACAACGGGCTGGGGGTGCTCGCGGATCTGGCCGACAACTTCGCCGAGGCGCAGACCTACTACCGCCTGGCCGAGCTCATCGATCCACGTTCGGCGTTGGTGCAGAACAGCCTGGGGTATTCCTACTACATGGCCGGGCAATGGGCCGATGCCGAGCTCCGGTACAAGCGTGGTGTGAGCTACGACGGCACCTACAAACCGCTTTGGCGCAACTATGGGTTGCTGCTGGCTCGCATGGGGCGCTATGAGGAGGCGGTGTCTGCCTTCGAACAGGTCGAAAAGCGTGCCGAGGCCAGCAATGATGTCGGCTATGTCTGCCTGGTGGAAGGCAAGCTGGATGTGGCTGAGCAGTTCTTCCGCAGCGCGATCGAGTTGTCGCCGGGGCACTATCCCGTCGCCTGGGAAAACCTGAACAGGGTCCAGCAGATTCGGCAGATCCGCCAGCTGGGCGGCGATGTCGCGATGCCCGAGCCGGTTGCAGTTGGCCCGGCCGTGCAGGTGACAACCGCGTCGGCGCCTTGATGGGGCGAGTGGTTAAGCGGGCAAGCCCTGATGCCTGACAGATAGCGTAAACGGGGCTGCTACGCAGCCCATCGCCGGCAAGCCGGCTCCCACAGGTACCGCGCAGAATTCAGGAGTTGCGCGAACCCTGTGGGAGCGGGCAAGCCCTGATGCCTGTCAGATAGCGTAAACGGGGCTGCTACGCAGCCCATCGCCGGCAAGCCAGCTCCCACAGGTACCGCGCAGAATTCAGGAGCTGCGCGATCCCTGTGGGAGCGGGCAAGCCCTGATGCCTGTCAGATAGCGTAAACGGGGCTGCTACGCAGCCCATCGCCGGCAAGCCGGCTCCCACAGGTACCGCGCAGAATTCAGGAGTTGCGCGAACCCTGTGGGAGCGGGCAAGCCCTGATGCCTGACAGATAGCGTAAACGGGGCTGCTACGCAGCCCCCAATTGGTCCACTTCACCTGTGGGTGAGCGGTGCTTCAATAGCCAACGCTGCTTGCCCCAACGGATGCGTACTGGCATCGAAGAAATGCAGCACGGTCCCGGGCATATCCCCGAACCTGTCGACAAAATGCTGCTTCTGGTTGATCACCGATGCCTCGCTCAACGGCCTTATGGCAATCGACAGATGCATCGGTCGGGCCTGTCGGATGGCTTCGAGCAGATGCTGGTCACTGCTGTCCAGGTGCAGCCCGAACAGGCATAGCCCCTGGCTTTCCCGCGCCAGTTGCCCCAGGCACCAGCCCAGGTAGTCAGAGTTGCGGATGGCGCGCAGTTTCTCGTCGCTGCGGTCTTCGTTGATGAACAGCGGCACTTCGCCCGGGATGTTCACGGCAAAACCATCGAGCAGTTCGGCGCTGTCGGCGCTGCGTTGGCGGGTGGTGCCGTCGGGCAGCTTGAGCAGGTGCAGGCCGCCATGCAGATGCAGCACCCGCGTGCCTTCGCCGTTGGTGCGGCGCACGTCGAAGAAGCCTTGCTCGTCGAACAGTTCGGCGAAGCCGTGCGGGGCGTGTTGCACGGCCCACGGTAGCAGCAGGTCGTAGTTGCTGGTGTAGACGCTGCGGTAGCCGCGCAGGGCCTGGTTGAGGGTTGCCAGGGTCGTGGCCGGCATGAGTGGCCACGGCAGGTGCACCGTGCGTACGGCGTGTATCAGCGCTTCCTTGATCGAGTAGTAGCGGTTCAGCGGCGCGGTGGAGTTGATGGCCAGCGCGGCGTTGGTTCGCACGGTGGTGTTGAGGGCGCTGAGCACCGGCTCGAACAGTTCCGTACCCAGCGACTTGAAGAGTGCCTGGTCGCTCACGGCCAGGCCTTTCTTGCGGCCGGCACGTTGCGCTTCCTCGAACAGCGAGAAGTAGCCGAACGGCTTCCACAGCACGCGGCTGGCGCCGTTGCCCAGCAGCAGGGCGTCGCAAGGGTGGTGGGTGGCGAGTTCCGGCCAGGGGGTGAGGGTGGCGTCTAGTGCGGGCATGCTGGGGTCCGTTGGGTGGAGCGGGAACGGGGGCGACTTTAGCATGTCATGCAAGGTGTGCGAGGGTTGTATCCAGGCAAGGGCCTTGTGTCGGCAATGCCGGCCCCTTCGCGGGCACGCCCGCTCCCACAGGAATTACACTGCCCATGAATTCAATGCAGTACCTGTGGGAGCGGGCGTGCCCGCGAAGGGGCCAGAACAGGCAGCGCAAGGTTCACAGGACGATAAAGGACTTATCCATGCGCAATCCCATGTTCAGTTTCTTGGCTCTGACCGCTTTGTTCACTGTATCGGCCGCTTCCGCCAGCAATGGCAAGGCCCTGGCCACCGCCCACGGCATTGCGCACCCGGCGGTGATCGCCCACCGCGGCGCCTCGTACGATGCCCCGGAATCCACCACCCCTGCATACCTGCTGGCCCGCGACCAGGGCGCCGACTACCTGGAACTCGACCTGCAACGCAGCAGTGACGGCGTGCTGGTGGTGGTCCATGACGATGTGCTGTCGCGTACCAGCGATGTCGCCGAGCGCTTCCCAGAGCGAAAGGACAGCCCGGTCAGCGCCTTCACGCTCGCCGAGCTGAAGTCGCTGGATGCTGGCAGCTGGTTCAACCAGGCCTACCCGGCGCGCGCCCGGGCCTCTTTCCGCAAACTGCCGATCCTCACCCTGGACGAGGTCATCGACATCGCCGAAGGCAACCCCGAGCGGCACCCCGGGTTGTACATCGAGACCAAGGTCCCCAAGCAGTTCCCGGGTATCGAGCAGGACCTGAAGGCGCGCCTCGCAGCCCGCGGCTGGCTCGACCGGCCAGGCCGTGTGGTGTTGCAGACCTTCGACCGCAACAGCCTGGCGTTGCTGCACGAGGCCATGCCGCAGGTGCCGAAGGTACTCCTGCTGTGGGTGGGGACAAAAACCATCGAGCCCGCTTCCGGGCAGGATTTCGCTGACTCGGGTGAAACCGACAAGGCCGTGTTCTATGCCCGTCAGCAGCCGAAGGACCAGGCAGAATTCCTGCGCTGGCTCGATCAGGCCAGGCAGGGCGGTGCGGTCGGTACGGGGCCTTCTGCCATGCGCACTCATCTGGGCGAACAGAGCTATGCCGACCTGATCCAGCCCTGGATGAACCAGGCCAGCCAGGCGCGGGATTTGCTGGTGCATGCGTACACCCTCGACGAACCGGTGGACTTCGACAAGGCGATGAAGGCGGGTGTCGACGGGATCTTTACCAACCGCACGGGGGCGTTGCTACGGTTCTATCAGCGTCCGGCGGAGCCAGAGGTTGTGATGCTGGAGAGGTTGGGATACTGAATGGTTGCAGGCGGACGGTTTGTAGCGGCCAAAGCGCTGAACAGTCGGTCACAGGTGATCATGCTGGTCAGGCGGGCCTATGTCAGTGAGCAAGGGCCTTCAGTACATGATCTGGATCGTTGCGTATCGCACGTAACAATGCCTTGGCTGGCCCGGTCGGTTCTCGTCGGCCTTGTTCCCAATTTCTCAGCGTGGCGACCTGAACATCGATCATCTCGGCAAAGCGTACTTGTGAAAGCCCTGTTACCCTGCGGATGCTTCGTACCTGAAGAGCATCGATTGCGAATTCGCGAGACGGCGCGCACTTGCCCTGGACGATGTCGTCCATCTGTTGAACGCTCTCCATCAGTTCGTCAAAAAAGCGGTTCATGCATGCCTCCAGTGTTCAATGATGGACTTCAATGCCTTGCGCTGCTCGCTGGACAGATCGGGCTGCTCATTTTTGCCGTAGATGTAGAGCATGGCTATCTGTGATCTGGATATGAAGTGGTAGTAGATAACCCTGGCACCACCGCGTTTTCCATGCCCGTTAGCGGGCACTCGTATTTTGCGTAGGCCACCGGTTCCCTCAATCAGGTCTCCTGCCTCAGGTGAAGCCATGAGCCTGACTTGCAGCAAGCGATAGGTGTCATCATCAAGGAGTTCTCTGACTCGTTTGGTGAACAAGGTTGTTTCAGTGAAAAGCATAGCAGAGTGTACGCCATTGGCGTAGCTGCCGGTTATCCAGCGCTACAGATAAGGGAGTGCCCGGCCGTGTTTTCAGAGCGGGAAAACGAGGCTAGCGAACAAGGTTGTCGCTAGCCCATCATCCCTTTCCGAATGCCGAGTAGTCCTTTCCTCTGTAGGAGGCAAATTTGTGGCATCAACTCGCCGTCAGCCTTGTTCGGTCACCTTCACAATACGACTCCTGTTGCGCCAAACCCGATAGGCGCGAATGCCCGCCCGCACCGAGCCGAACAGCAGTTTGTCTTCCATCTCGCGGGCCATCCCCGAGCGCACCAGCATGCGCAGGAAGGTGCCGCGGGCGCGGGCGATGGCGAAGAAGATGCCCTGGGCGGCCAGGGTGTCGCGCACTTCGCGCAGGGCGGCGATACCGCTGACGTCGATGCTGGTTACCGCTTCGGCATCGAACAGCACGGCCTTGGGCTGGTCCTGGCTCTGCACCGCCTCGAGCAGGCGCATCTTGAAGTAGTCGGCGTTGAAGAACAGGATCGCGTCGTCGAAGCGGTACACCACCAGGCCTGGCACGGTGCGGGCATCCTTGTGTTTGCGGATGTCCACCTGGCCTTCGGTGCCCGGTAGCCAGCCCAGCACCGCGTCGGTGGGCTGATAGATGCTGTACAGCAGGCGCAGGATTGCCAGGGTCACGGCAAACACGATACCGGGTAGTACGCCCAGGCTCAGCACGCCGACCGTGGTCAGCAGGCACAGCCAGAACTCGAAGCGGCTCAGGCGGCGAATGTGCCCCAGCGACTTGATGTCTATAAGCCCCCAGCCGGCCATCAGCAGCACGGCGCCCAGCGCGGCCTGCGGGATCCACGCCATCGGCGCGGTGAAGAACAGCAGGATCAGGGCGATGACCAGCGCGGCGATGATACCCACCAGCTGGCTCTTGCCACCGACCATGTCGTTGACCGCCGTGCGCGAGTCTGCGCCGCTGATGGCAAAGCCCTGGGAAACACCGGCAGCCAGGTTGCTTACGCCCAGGGCGACGAATTCGTGGTTGGCGTTGATCGCGTAGCCGTGCCGGGCGGCAAAGCTGCGTGCGGTAAGCATGGCGCTGCAGAAGCTGACGGTGGCGATACCCAGGGCGTCGCGCAGCAGGCTTTTCATTTCTGCCAGGTTACTGTGTGGCCAGGCCAGCTGCGGGATGCCGGCAGGCACCGGGCCGAGAATGGCGACGCCGAAGCGGTCGAGGCCGAACAGGCCGACCAGCAGCATGAACAGCGCCACTACCGTCAGCGCCGCAGGCAGGCGGGGGTAGCGCCGTGGCAGCCAGATCAGCAGGCCCAGAGCGGCGAGACCGATGAGCAGCGTCACCCAGTGGATTTCGCCCAGGCGCTGGAAGAAGTTGATCAGGCTGAGGATGAAGCCGTCACCCTCGATCTTGAACCCCACCACCTTGGACAACTGCCCGGCGATCAGGCTCAGGCCGATACCGTTGAGATAGCCGATCAGGATCGGCCGCGAGAAGAAGCTGGCGATGAACCCGGCCCGGGCCACTCCGGCCGCGATCAGCATTACCCCGACCAGCAAGGTGACGATCACCGACAGTTCGGCAATCCGGTGCGGCTCGCCCATGGCCAACGGCGCCACGGCGCCTGCGATCATCGCGCAGGTTGCGGCGTCAGGGCCGACCATCAGCTGGCGCGAGCTGCCGATCAGGGCGTAGACCATCATCGGCAGCACACAGGCGTACAGGCCGTACTGCGGCGGCAGGCCGACGATCTGCGCGTAGGCGATGGCTATGGGAATCTGGATCGCTGCCACCGAGAGGCCGGCCTGCAGGTCGGCGTGGAACCACTCGCGGCGGTAGTGCAGCAGGTTGGCAAGGCCCGGTAGCCAGCGGGAGAGAAACATGCGTCGTCCTTTCGAAATGCTTCACGAATCCATCCACGCATTGAAGCGGATCGGCAGGCAAATGGCCATGGGGCAGGTCAAAGGGAGGGGAGAAACGAAAAAAGGAGCCTGGGCTCCTTTTGACAGCGATGACGTTGCGGGAACGCCATGCGGGAATGCGATGTGGAGCGGGTAGAGGGAATCGAACCCTCAACTAAAGCTTGGGAAGCTTTCGTTTTGCCACTAAACTATACCCGCGTTTGCGCAGCACTTTTTACCAGAACCCTCAACGAATTAGAAGCCCAAGTTATAAAAAAGCTTGTCGGCGCCCCCTGGCTTGCGGGTCTCAACCACAGGACGCCGAGCTGCTCAGATGGCCAATGCATGCTGCCCCTGTTTTACAGGCTGGTAACGGTGACGAGATTCACGCATGGTTGGCTTCAGGAACCCCAGCATGACGCTGCGGGTATCCTCGCAAGCGGTCTTGTTTTCCATGTCCAGGAAGTGGCCTGCGTCGCGGATCACGCTGAAGTGGCTGCGGCCCACGTGCTTGCTGAACTGCCGCGCATCTTCGACCGTGGTGTACTCGTCGCGGTCGCCGTTGATGAACAGCACCGGGATGTCGATATTGCGTGCACCATCCAGCGCCCGCTCCAGGTCATGTTGCAGCACCTCGTTGATGTGGAAGTGCATCTGCGCGTACTCGTGGCTGTCCAGGCTGCTGACGTGGCGGTAGTTGAAGCGCTTGAACAGTGACGGCAGGTGCTTGCCGATGGTGTCGTTGACCAGGTTGCCGACCTGATAGCGGTCGCAGGCGGCCAGGTACTGGCAACCACGGTCCAGGTAGTCGCGCATCGGTTCGTTGATCACCGGCGAGAAAGAACTCACTACAGCCTTCTTCACACCCCGCGGCTGGTGCGCCAGCGCCAGCAGCGTACTTGCGCCACCCCACGAGAACGACATCACGTGGTCTGCCTGGAAGTGCTCGATCAGCTCGAGGAGGATATGTGCTTCGGTCTCCTTGCTGATAAAGCGTTCCTGGCGATTGTGCGGCTTGGATTTGCCCGCGTATGGCTGGTCGAACAGTACTACGTTGAACTGCGGGTGCAGGTTACGTACCGTCTGGGCGAACGAGGCCGTGGTGGCCAGCGAGCCATTGATCAGGATGATCGTATTCTCGGCCGCATCCGCGCGATAGAACTCCGTGTAAACCCGATACTGACCTTGGATATCAAGTACAGCGATTTCTGGCCTCATGTCATCGACTCCTGGCGCAAAAAGGGTATTCGCGTCACCTAGGGTGCACGTTCTTTATGACAGGTAGGCATTTGCCTGAAGAGAAACCGGGGGGCCCTGTGTCGATCCTTGGCACGTGCGTCGACGGTATTGTTTTTGGTGGGCAATTTGCCGTGCCCCAAGGCATCGAGGCCTTGGGTGGCCGGCAAAAAGTGTCTTCGACTGCGGGCGTGACTTGGTAGTCACATGCAGACTGACGATTTGGATTCAAGCAGTGGGTCGGGGATCCCGCAAGTGCCGTTCGGGGGAAAATGTGACTTTTGTCGCTGAGCGGTCGTATGACGACCCTGATCTGTCTGCTCCGGCCTCTTCGCGGGCTCGCCCGCTCCCACAGGTACACCACAGGTCTCCGGGCTGGTGTGATCCCTGTGGGAGCGGGCGAGCCCGCGAAGAGGCCGGAACAGCCAACCTAGACCGTCGCTATTTCATCCGCCGTCAGCTCACGAAACGCCCCAGGCGCCAACCCCGGGTCCAGCCGGATCGCCCCCATGCTCTCCCGATGCAACCCCACCACCTTGTTGTCGAAATGGCCGAACATGCGCTTCACCTGGTGATAGCGCCCTTCGACGATTGCCAGCCGCGCCTGGCGCGGCCCGAGGATGTCCAGCTGGGCGGGCAGGGTGGTGAGGTCTTCGAAGGCGAAGTAGAAGCCCTCCCGAAACTTGGCCACATAGTGCTCGCCAATCTCGTCCTCGGTTTCCACCAGGTAGTGCTTGGGCAGCTTGGTCGTGGGCTGGGTAAGCCGCCGTGACCATTGGCCATCGTTGGTCAGGATCATCAGGCCGGTGGTGTTGAAGTCCAGGCGCCCGGCAATGTGCAGGTCCTCACGCAACGCGGCGGGCAGCAGGTCGAGCACGGTGCGGTGTTGCGGGTCCTGGGTGGCGCTGACGCAGCCAGCGGGCTTGTGCAGCATCAGGTAGCGCGCCGGGCGGCCAGCCTGCAGCAGCTGGTCGTCCAGCTCCACGCGGCTGAATTCGCGCACCTCGGCCAGCGGGTCGCTGACCACCTGGCCATCCAGCCGCACGCGGCGTTGCGCCAGCATCAGGCGGACTTGCTGGCGGTTGTGGCTGGGCAGGTTGGCGAGGAAACGGTCGAGGCGCATGGCAAACGGTCAGTCGGAAGCGGGGGAGCGAAGTTGTTCTTCGACGGCGGCGCAGCGCGGGCACAGGCAGGCTTTGTCGCGCAGCTCGGCGGGCAGGGCCTCGAGCACGGCAGGGTCGATGGTCACGTTGTAACACCAGCAGGCCTGGGTGGCCCGGCGCGGGTCGGCCAGGCTGCACTGGTTGAGGGCGCCACAAGCGGGGCAGTGCTGGTTGTCGGGCATGGCTGCCGCTCACCTGTATCAAATTGTTGCAGAAATGGCACTGCACCTTGGCGGCACTGTCTTATTCAATGTCGATGATCGCATTTCGCATCGATGCTCGCCAGCGCCGCTGTTCGGGCACTCCAGCGGTCCAGGAGGCCGCCATGTCCTATCGAATCCTGTTGATCGCCCTGCTGGGGCTGATGACTTCCGCCTGCGTTCCGTACTACGAGAGCGGGGGCTATTACCGGTCGGACCACTACTATTCCGACCGTTATGTGTCACCGGATTATTACCGCTATGACCGCTATTACGTAACGCCGCAACAGCGCTATTACTACCAGCCGGCGCCGCGTTACTACTACCGCTCGGCGCCTGCGCCTCACTACCGGTCTCATCCACAGCCGGGGATGAGGCAGTGGCATGGCAACCCACGCTATGACTATGGCAATCGCCAGCGGTATGACTATGGGCGCGACCGGGACCGTCATGATTATCGCGGTGGCAGCCAGCGCTACCAGCAGCATGACCGTTGGCACTCCAACGGGCGGGGGGATGGTGACCGGCGCGGGGACGGGCGGCGTGGGCACGGGCAAGGGGGGAACTGGCAGCGGTAGATGAATTGAAAATCGGGGGCGCGGTGCGCCCCTTTCGCGACGCAAGGCCGCTCCCACAGGGGACCGCGATCCGTTTGTAGGAGCGGCCTTGTGTCGCGATGGGCTGCAAGGCAGCCCCAACTTCTCGAAGCTACCCGAGATCCGCCAGCGGATGCCGCCCCTCCCACACCTTGGCAAAATGCGCCTCCACCACCGCCGCCGGCACTTGCGCCACATCGGGCCAGTGCCAATGCGGCTGGTTGTCCTTGTCCAGCAAGCGCGCACGCACGCCTTCGCTGAATTCCGGGTGGCGGCAGCAGTTCAGGCTCATGCTGTACTCCATCTGAAACACCTGCGCCAACGACAGGTGCCGTGCCCGGCGGATCTGTTCCCACACCAGGTGTGCGGTCAGCGGGCAACCTTCATGCAACCGTTGGCCGGCATCTGCCAGCAGCGGGTCGTCGTGGTGCTTGAGCCCCTCCAGCGCACGCCAGGCGGCTGCTGCGTCGGCCACGTCGAGCAACTGATCGATTACCTGTCGCCGCGGCAGCCACTGGGCCTCGGGCAACTCGGCGCAGGCGCGGTGCTGTTCGGCCTTGAGCAGGCTGTTCAGTTGCAGGGCAGTCTGTTCCTGCCAGTTCAGTTGCAGCAGTTCTTCGATCAGCGCCTCTTGCTGGTACTCACCCAGAAAGCGGTCGGCCAGGCCCAGGTCCAAGGCGTCGTGGGCATTGATCGGCGCGCCTGTCAGGCCGAGGAACAACCCCAGCTTGCCCGGCAGGCGCGCAAGGAACCAGCTGGCGCCCACATCCGGGTACAGGCCGATGCTGATTTCCGGCATGGCCAGCCGACTGCTGGGGGTGACGATACGTACATTGGCGCCCTGCAGCAGGCCCATGCCGCCGCCCAGCACATGCCCGTGCCCCCAGCACAGCAGCGGCTTGGGATAGGTGTGCAGGGCAAAGTCCAGGCGATATTCGGCGGCGAAGAAGGTGGCGGCCAGCGGGGGTACGCTGCCGGGGTGGTCGCGGCAGGCTTGCACCAGCGCACGCACATCACCGCCGGCACAGAAAGCCTTGGCACCGTTGCCGCGCAGCAGCACGCAAACGATCCCTGGGTCGCGAGCCCAGGCGTGCAACTGTTCACCCAATACCTCGATCATCGGCAGGTTCAGGGCATTGAGCGCCTTGGGCGCATCCAGGGTGGCGATGCCGATGCGGGCGCCATCGGCGCCGGTGAGTACCTCGCAATGAATGGTCATGGACTACCTCGCGCAAGTCATCGGACAAGTATGGCTTGCCTGGCCGAACATGCCGGTCGTCGGTCGGATCGTTTGACAAGCGGGAAGGGCTTACCTAGTGTCGCGCCATTGTTTATGGAAGGCCCCATGACTGACGACGATCGCATCAAACTCGAACCCAGCTGGAAGGCTGCCTTGCGCGCCGAATTCGACCAGCCCTACATGCATCAGCTGCGCGAGTTCCTGCGCGGCGAGTACGCCGCCGGCAAAGAGATCTACCCGCCAGGGCCGTTGATCTTCAATGCGCTCAACTCGACGCCGCTGGACCAGGTGAAGGTAGTCATCCTCGGCCAGGACCCGTACCACGGGCCGGGCCAGGCGCATGGCCTGTGCTTCTCGGTGCAGCCGGGCGTGGCCACGCCACCGTCGCTGGTCAACATCTACAAGGAGCTGCAGCGCGACCTGAACATCCCGATTGCCAACCATGGCTACCTGCAGAGCTGGGCCGAGCAGGGCGTGCTGTTGCTCAACACGACCATGACCGTGGAGCGCGCCAATGCCGCGTCGCATGCCAAGAAGGGCTGGGAGTTCTTTACCGACCGGGTCATCCAGGTGGTCAGCGAGCAGTGCCCGAACGTGGTGTTCCTGCTGTGGGGCTCGCATGCGCAAAGCAAGCAGAAGCTGATCGACGGGACCAAGCACCTGGTGCTGAAATCGGTGCATCCATCGCCGTTGTCGGCTTACCGTGGGTTCCTGGGGTGCGGGCATTTCAGCCGGGCCAACAGTTTCCTCGAGCAGCGCGGGCTGGCGCCGATCAACTGGGCATTGCCACCGCTCTGATCACCTGAAAGAACGCGTCGCCTGCTTCGCGGGCTTGCCCGCTCCCACAGGGATAGCACCTGCCTTGAGGGCGGTGCAGTACCTGTGGGAGCGGGCAAGCCCGCGAAGCAGGCGACGCGATTATTCCGAGTTGGTGTTCCACACCCGGAACAACGGCTCTGCCAGAAACAGCACGAACAACAAGCGCATCACCTGCAGCGCCGTCACCAGCGGCACCGACAGTTGCAGGGTCTCTGCCGTCAGGCTCATCTCGGCAATTCCGCCCGGCATCATCCCCAATGTCAGCGAACGCAGGTCCAGCGCGGTCATCACGCTCAATACCCAAGCGGCGCTGCCGGCAATCGCCATGCACAACGCCGTGGCCACCAGGGTACGCCCCAGGAACGACGGTGCGCGGCGGAAGAACGCGCGGTTGAAGTGGCAGGCCAGGCCACTGCCGATCAACCACTGGCCGATCTGGCTGGCGCCATTGGGCAGGGTTATCTGCAGGTTGCCCGCCAGGCTCACGGTGGCTGCCACCAGCAATGGCCCGAACAGCCACGGGTTGGGCTGGCGCAAGCGCTGCCAGAGCAGGGCGACGGCAACGCCCAGCGGCGCAATCAGCGCCAGCCAGCCCCAGCTCACACTTCCGGTGTGATTCAGCGGTACTCCGTCACCCAGCAGGAACTTGAACAGCGCCGGCACGCACAGTACCACCGCCAGCACGCGCAGGCTCTGCGCCGCCGCTACCTGGCTGAGCACCGCGCCGTTGCGCGCGCCAAGGTTGACCATCTCCCCCGAACCGCCCGGCATGCTGGCGAAGAACGCCGTGGCACGGTCTTCACCGGTGCGCCGCAACAGCCATACGCTGATCACGCTGGACAGGGTGGTGAACAGCGCGCCGAAAAAGATCAGCGCGAAATGGCTGGCCACCTGCTCGATCACCGCCGGGGTGAAGTGCAGGCCGATACCGATGCCGATGATCCACTGCCCGCATTTGCGACCATTGGGGATTTCCGGCAGCTGCCAGGGTGTCAGGCAGCGCACCAGGATGATCGCCAGCAACGAGCCGACCATCCACGGCAAAGGCCAGCCGACCTTGCTGGCGGCAAAACCGCCAGCGAGGCCGACCAGCCCGGTCGCGACAAACAACGGCAACGAGCGATCAGGCATCGGCCATCGCCCGGCGCTGCTGGCTGCGTTTGCGCCAGATGCGCAGCAGCGGCAGGGTCAGCATGCAAATGGTCAGTACCCATACCGACATGCTGATCGGGCTCGACCAGAGGATGCCCAGTTCGCCGTTGGAGATCGACAGCGCCCGACGCAGGTTCTGTTCCATCAGCCCGCCGAGGATGAAGCCGAGCAGGATCGGCGAAAGCGGGAAGTCCAGCTTGCGCAGGATATAGCCCATGATGCCGATGCCGACCATCAGGAACAGGTCGAAGGTGGTGGCATGCACGGCGTACACCCCGATCCCCGTGATGATGGCGATCACCGGCACCAGCGCCCAGTTCGGCACGGCGAGGATGCGGGTGAAGATGCGGATCATCGGGATGTTGAGGATCACCAGCATGATGTTGGCGATGAACAGCGAGGCGATCAGGCCCCAGACGATGTCTGGCTGCTGTTCGAACAGCAGTGGGCCCGGGGTGATGTTGTACAAGGTCAGCGCACCGATCATCACCGCGGTGGTGCCCGAGCCGGGTACGCCCAGGGTCAGCATCGGTACCAGTGCGCCACAGCAGGAGGCGCCGATGGCGGTTTCCGGGGCGGCCAGGCCGCGGGCGTCGCCCTTGCCGAACTTGCCCTTGTCACCTGCCAGGCGTTTTTCGGTCATGTAGGCCACGGCGCTGGCCAGTGTCGCACCGGCGCCAGGCAGCACACCCATGATGAAACCCAGCAGGCCGCAGCGGATGTTGACCACGAACACCGAGGCCGCTTCCTTGAAGTTGAACAGCATGCGCCCGGTGGCCTTGACTGCCTGGTGGCCATGGTGGGTCTTTTCCAGCAGCAGGAGGATTTCGCTGATGGAGAACAGGCCCAGCACTAGCACCACGAACTGGATGCCGTCGGCCAGATGCACGCTGTCGCCGGTGAAGCGGTACACGCCACTGTTGGCGTCGATGCCGACTGCCGACAGGAACAGGCCGATCAGTGCGGCAATGAAGGTTTTCAGCGGCTTGTCGCCGGCCATGCCACCGAGGGCGACGATGGCGAACACCATCAGCACGAAGTACTCCGCCGGGCCGAAGGCGATTGCCCATTTCGCCAGCAGCGGGGCGAACAGCACCATGCCGCAGGTGGCGATCAGCGCACCGATGAACGAACTCCAGGCCGACAGCGACAGCGCTACGCCAGCCAGGCCATTGCGGGCCATCGGGTAGCCATCGAGGGTGGTCATCACGGTCGAGGCTTCGCCGGGGATGTTCAGCAGGATCGAACTTATGCGCCCCCCGTACTCGCAGCCCAGGTACACCGCCGCCAGCAGGATCAGCGCCGACTCCGGCGGCAGGCCGAGGGCGAAGGCGATGGGGATCAGCAAGGCCACGCCGTTGATCGGGCCCAGGCCCGGCAGCAGGCCGACCACGGTGCCGATCAGCGTGCCGGAGAGGGCGGTGACCAGGTTGTAGGGGGACAGGGCGACGCCGAAGCCCTGGCCCAGGTAGCTCAAGGTATCCATGTGTCAGTTCTCCAGTACGCTCAGCAGGCCAAGGGGCAGGGGCACGTCCATCACGCGGTCGAACAGCCAGTAGAGGAACAGGCTCATGCCCACCACCACGATGGCGCTGTGCAGCCAGCGGCCGCCGTACAGGCGGGCCATGGGCACGCCAACCAGGATGGCGCTTAGGATGAAGCCCAAGGCTTCGAAGGTGCTGGCGAAAACGATCAGCAGGCCGACGCAGGCGGTGATCTTGATCAGGGTTTCGCGGTCCAGCTCTGGTTCGTCGTCCTTGCGCACGATGGGCGTGGGGCGGAACACCAGGTACAGCAGGCCCAGGCAAAGCAGGCCGAGCATCAACAGCGGGTAGGCGCGCGGGCCCACCGGTTCATAGGAAAACGCCGCCTGGTAAGGCCAGGCCATCACGGCCAGGGCGGCGCACACCGCCAGCAGGGCCAGGGCGAAGATGCGTTGCAGGATCATCAGAGAGTCCTCATTGAGCACGGACTCTGTGGGAGCGGGCGTGCCCGCGAACACCGGCAACGCCGGTGCCAGGCACCGCGGTGTCTTCTTCGCGGGCACGCCCGCTCCCACAGGGATCAGTGAAAGATCGTGGGTGGCTTACTGGATCAGGCCAAACTCCCTGGCCAGTGCCTTGTAGTCAGCCACTTGCTTCTTCACATAGCCGTCCAGCTCTGCACCGGTCATGGCGAAGGGGAACAGTTCGCGCTGGTCACGCAGCTTGGCGAAGTCTTCCGAGGCCAGCATCTTGTCGAATGACTGTTTCCACCAGGCGTAGTCCTCGTCGCTCACCTTTGGCCCCAGGTAGAAACCGCGTACCACCGGCCAGACGATGTCGTAGCCCTGCTCCTTGGCGGTGGGGATGTCTTTCATCTCGGGCTCGTCCAGGCGGTTTTCCGAGAACACCGCGAGGATGCGCATGTTGCCGCTCTGAATGTGCGGCATGGAGTCGGAGATGTCGGTCGAGCCTACCTGGATATGCCCGCCCAGCAACGCCGTGGCGATTTCGCCGCCGCCTTCCAGGGCCACGTAGCGCAGGTCACGCGGGTTGATGCCGGCGGCCTTGGCGATTAGGGCGGTCTGCATCCAGTCCTGGCTGCCGACCGTACCGCCGGAGCCGATCACCACCTTGCTCGGGTCTTTCTTCAGCGCCGCGACCAGGTCGTCGAGGGTCTTGTAGGGCGAGTCGCTTTTCACTGCGATGGCGCCGTAGCTGGTGCCGACGGCGGCCAGCCATTTCACCGCGTTTTCGTCAAAGCGGCCGAACTTGCCCTGGGCCAGGTTCAGCAGCGAGCCGCTGGACCAGGCCACCAGGGTGCCGGCATCGGCCGGGCGCTGGGCGACCACGGCGTTGTAGGCCACCGCGCCGACACCGCCGGGCATGTAGGTGACGCGCATCGGCTTGGTGAGGATCTTTTCCTGCACCAGGGCGCTCTGCACCAGTTTGCAGGTCAGGTCGAAGCCGCCGCCGGGCGAGGCGGGGGCAATGCATTCGGGGCGTTTCGGTTCGGCAGCAAGGGCGTTGCCGGCCAGCAGCAGGCAGCCGGTAGCAAGGACGAGGCGGCGCAGTGAAAAGGTCATCGTCTATCTCCGTGAGCGTTGTTGTTATCAAGTTATCGCTATGGGGTTACCACAGCGCCACGCTGTAGCTCACCAGCAGCCGCACCTCGTCCGCGTCGCGGGCGAAGTTGGAGCGGAAGGTGGCGTTGCGCAGGCGCACGGCGACGTTCTTCAACGGGCCGCTTTGTACCACGTACTTCAGTTCGGTGTTGCGCTCCCACTCCTTGCCCTCGCCACCGGCCGCGCGGCTGACGTTGTCGCCGCTGATATAGCGGGTCATGAAGGTCAGGCCGGGCACGCCGAGTGCGGCGAAGTTGTAGTCGTAGCGCGCCTGCCAGGAGCGCTCGTCGGCGCCGGCGAAGTCGTTGATCTGGACGAAGTTGACCAGGTACGGGTCGGCACCATCGACGTACGGGAAGGCGCTGTCGCCGGACAGCTGCTGCCAGGCGGCGCTGACCTTGTGCCCGCCCAGGGCGTAGCTGAGCATGCCGTTGACGGTGGTGTTGTCGATGTTGCCGGCCTTGGCGGCGCCGGCGTCGTCACTCACCGCCAGGCGCAGGTCGGCGCCGAAGGTGCCCGGGCCCCATGGCTGGGTGGCGACCATGCCGATGAAGTGCTGGCGGTAGATATCGTCGAGCTGGGCAAAGTGGTAGCTGCCGGTGATGCGATCGGTGAACTGGTAGTCGAGGCCGGCCAGGTCTAGGTTGTCGGCGCTGAACGAGCCACCGAAGCGGCCGTTCTTGTTGTTCAGGGCCAGGTCTTCCCAGTTGGTGTCGTTGCGGTCCTTGGCCTTGTCCAGTCGGCCGCCGGTGAAGGTCAGGCCCTTGACCTCCTTCGAGGTGAGCAGGCCGCCTTCGAAGGTTTGCGGCAGGATGCGCCCATCGTTGGGCTGCAGGGTCGGCAGTTCGGGGATCAGCGTGCCGATCTTCAGTTCGGTCTGCGACACCTTCACCTTGCCGGTCAGGCCGAGCTTGGAGTACTCGTCGGCGGCCTTGCCGTCATCGTGGGTCGGCAGCAGGCCGGTGTCGGTGCGGTCGGGGCTGGAGTCGAGCTTGATGCCGAGCATGCCCAGCGCATCCAGGCCGAAGCCCACGGTGCCATCGGTGTAGCCAGACTCGAAGTTGAGCATGAAGCCCTGGGCCCACTCGTCGCGCTTGGATTGCTGCGCACTGGTGCCGTCGCGGAAGTCGCGGTTGAAGTACATGTTGCGGGTTTCGAAGGTGGCCGTGCTGTCTTCGAAGAAGGCGGCCTGGCTCATCGGGGCGACACCGGCAAGCGCAAGGGCGCTGGCGATGGCGGAGGGGCGTGCGGCAAAGGAACGGGTAGGCGCGAACGCCTGCGGCTGCGATGACAGCATCACTGATGGCTCCGTTTATTGTTCTTATTCGTTGCACCTTGCTGGTGCTTTTTTCGGCGCGAAGGGCGACCGTGGTGCGATGCTAGGTAACCAACCTTTCGCTAACCTTTCAGCGTGAAAGGTTTGTCGACAGGGCTTCACAGGCCTGCCGACAGCGGTACACTCCGCGCCACCGTCCCACCCGAGCAGGGAGAATCCGATGCGTGTGCTGCTGGTCGAAGACCACCTGCAACTGGCCGAAAGCGTGGCCCAGGCCTTGAAAAGCCATGGCCTGACCGTGGATGTGCTGCATGACGGCGTGGCCGCCGACCTGGCCCTGGCCAGCGAGGAATACGCCGTGGCCGTGCTGGATGTCGGCTTGCCGCGCATGGACGGCTTCGAGGTGCTGGCGCGCCTGCGCGGCCGTGGCAAGACCCTGCCGGTGCTGATGCTGACCGCGCGCAGCGACGTCAAGGACCGGGTCCACGGCCTGAACCTGGGCGCCGACGACTACCTGGCCAAGCCGTTCGAGCTGACCGAACTGGAAGCACGGGTCAAGGCCCTGCTGCGGCGCAGCGTGCTCGGTGGCGAGCGCCAGCAACGCTGCGGGCCGCTGGTGTACGACCTGGACACCCGGCGCTTTGCCCTGGGTGGGGAAAACCTGACCCTGACCTCGCGCGAACAGAGCGTACTGGAAGCGCTGATCGCCCGACCGGGCCGGGTGATGAGCAAGGAGCAACTGGCCGCCCAGGTGTTCGGCCTGGACGAAGAGGCCAGCCCCGACGCCATCGAAATCTACATCCACCGCCTGCGCAAGAAGCTCGACGGCCACCCGGTGGCCATCGTCACCTTCCGTGGCCTGGGCTACCTGCTCGAGCACCGCGATGCGTGACAACGGTAGCCTGCGCGGGCGCTTGCTCGGCAACCTGGCCTTGCTGCTGGTGGTGCTGATGCTGGCGAGTGGCCTGAGCGCTTATTGGAATGGCCGCGAGGCCGCCGACACCGCCTACGACCGGACCCTGCTGGCCTCGGCGCGGACCATTGCCGCAGGCCTGTCCCAGCGTGACGGCTCGCTGAGCGCAGATGTGCCCTACGTGGCCCTGGACACCTTCGCCTACGACAGTGCCGGGCGCATCTACTACCAGGTGCTGGACATCCAGCAGCGGCTGATTTCCGGTTACGAGAACCTGCCAGCGCCGCCGCCGGGCACGCCGCGTACCGACGATTACCCGGCGCTGGCGCGGTTCTACAACGCCACCTACCTGGGCCAGGACGTGCGGGTGGTCAGCCTGCTGAAGCCGGTGAGCGAGCCGAATATGAACGGCATGGCGGAAATCCGTGTGGCCGAGACCGAGGAAGCGCGGGTGCGCATGGCCCGTGGCCTGATGGCCGATACCCTGCTGCGCCTGGGGATGCTGGCACTGGGCGCGCTGGTGATGGTGTGGTTTGCCGTGAGTGCCGCGTTGCGGCCGCTGGAGCGCCTGCGCACGGCGGTGGAAGAGCGCCAGCCGGACGACCTGCGGGCCTTGCCGGTGGTGCAGGTGCAGCGTGAGCTGGGCCCACTGGTGCGGGCTTTGAACCATTTCACCGAGCGTTTGCGCGGCCAGTTCGAGCGCCAGGCGCAGTTCATCGCCGACGCCGCCCACGAGTTGCGCACGCCACTGGCCGCGCTGAAGGCACGTGTCGAGCTGGGCCTGCGTTCGGCCGAGCCGCAGGAGTGGCGGCAGACACTGGAGTCCGCGGCCCAGGGCACTGACCGGCTGACCCACCTGGCCAACCAGCTGCTGTCGCTGGCGCGGGTCGAGAACGGTGCGCGGGCGATTGCCGAAGGCGGGGCGCAGCGACTGGACCTGAGCCAGTTGGCTCGTGAGCTGGGCATGGCCATGGCACCGCTGGCGCACAAGCGCGGGGTGGCGCTGGCCCTGGAGGCCGAGGCGCCGGTGTGGCTGAAGGGGGAGCCGACGCTGCTCAACGAGCTGTTGAGCAACCTGGTGGACAATGCCTTGGCGCATACGCCGGCTGGCGGCAACGTGATCTTGCGGGTGCTGGCGCCGGCGGTGCTTGAGGTGGAGGACGACGGGCCGGGGATTCCCGAGGCCGAGCGTGAGCGGGTATTCGAGCGCTTCTACCGGCGCAGTGCGCAGGGCAGTGGGCTTGGCTTGGCGATTGTCGGCGAGATCTGCCGGGCGCACTTGGCGCAGGTGAGCCTGCATGACGGTGCGAATGGCGGGTTGCGGGTGCGGGTGAGTTTTATCGCGGATTGATGTGTGGCCTGTACCGGCCCTTTCGCCGGCAAGCCAGCCCCCACCTCGACTGCATTGACCTCAAGTCATGTGCTATCCCTGTGGGAGCTGGCTTGCCGGCGATGAGGCCAGTACAGGCAGCACAAGATATGCTGCCACAGGTTTAACTGCCCTCGAGAACAGCGAGCAACTTGTGGGAGCTGGCTTGCCGGCGATAGGGCCGAACAGGCTGACACCGGTCAGCGCAACATGCTCCGCGCCTCGATCAGTTCACCCACTTCAAGCTCGGTACCGTACGGCAGGCCCAGATGGCGGTATGCCGGCAGTGCCGCCAGCGGCCGGTGGCGCCCGCGCTGGCTGATGCAGCGGGCGATCTGCACGATGTCGATGTAGTCGATCTTGTCAGTCTGCCGGTCCAGGTCCTGCACTTGGCTCGGCAGGTTGACCAGTTGCTCCGGAAACTCCCAGGCCTTGAGGATCTTGTCGCCCAGCACCGGCTGGATCTGCTCGATCACATAATGCAGGCACACCGGGTCGGACAGCAGTTCGTTGTGCTCTTCGGCATAGATCAGCACCGGTAGTGCGCCAATCTGGTTGACCAGCCCGCCGAGGGTAGCCTGGTCGGGCTTGAGTTGTGTATAGCGGCGGCAGATTTCGTAGCTGATGCCCGCCACATCCAGGCTGTTGGCCCAGATATCACGTAACTTCTGTTCCACTGCCGGCGCCCGGGCGTGGAAAATCTGCTCGATCACCAGGCCAATGGCCAGGTTGCAGCTGTAGTTGATGCCCAGCCGCGTGATGGCGGTGTGCAGGTCGGTGACCTCGACCGCCGCGCGCAGCAGCGGGCTGTTGACGACCTTGATCAGGCGCGCTGAAAGGGCCGCATCGCGACCGATCACCTTGCTCAGGGCCGCCACGCTGATCTCGCTGTCTTCCGCCGCCTCGCGGATGCTCAAGGCAACCTCGGGCAGGGTCGGCAGGACCAGGTCATCCTTTTCGATGGCATCGAGCAACTGTGCTTGAACCATCTCGGCCAGCTTGTTCATGGGCGTGTCTACCGCAGTGGTGGTGCGGCCCCGCCACGTAGGCGGGGCAGGCTGGTCAACGCTGGATTTCCCGGTCGCGGTCCAGTTCGTAGGGCAGGGTCAGCACCTGCAGGCGTGGGCCTTCCAGGCTGCCCAGGTGCAGGTTGTCGTCTTCCACCGCTTCGGCGCTGAGCACGGCGAGCAGTTCGCAGCCGGTGCCGTTGCTGGCAGCAATGACCACTTCACCGACCGACGAACCATGGGTGGGCGAGAAGATCTCGGCACCCGGGGCTGGAATGGCCTGCTGGTCCAGTGCCAGGCGGTACTGGCGGCGCTTGAGCTTGCCCAGGTACTGCATGCGGGCAACGATTTCCTGACCGGTGTAGCAGCCCTTCTTGAAGCTGACGCCGTCGACGGCCTGCAGGTTGATCATCTGCGGGATGAACAGCTCGCGGGTCGGCCCCATTACCTGGCCGATCCCGGCGCGAATCTGCCCCAGTAGCCAGTTGTCGAGGCTACCTTCGGGCAGTGCGGCGGCCAGCGCCTGGCGAACGCTGTCGGCTTTGTCTGCCGGTATCCACAGCTCCACGCGGCCAGCGGACACGGCAATGGCGATCAACCCGTCGTGGCGCACGGTGCTGCCAGCTGCCGCAGGCACATCGAGCCCCAGGGCCTGCAGCGCCGCATCGCCGCCTTGCAGGCCGAAGCGTGCCCAGGCAGCGCTTTCATCGGTCAGCGTCGCCTTCGAGAACACGGCGTACTTCTTGAGGTCGGCCAGCTGGGCGTCGAGCAGCTCGCTGGCCATGGCCAGCAGGTAGCCGTTGCCTTCGGGCAGGATGCGGAAACTCGACTGCATGCGCCCCTTGACCATGCAGCGGGCGCCGAGGCTGGCGTGTTCCGGGCTGAGGTAGTTGATGTTGCAGGTCAGCTGGCCTTGCAGGAACTTGCCTGCATCGGAGCCGCGGACGGCGAGGATGCCCTCGTGGGACAGGGGGCAGAAGAAAGCGGAATCGGCCATGGGTCATCGCGGTGGCTAAAGACTGGCGGCCATCATAGAACGCCGGTAACAAAATAGGTAGGTGACTAGACCAACGCCCGGTGTCGCTTCGCTCGCCTGGCTGTATACTGGCGGGCCATTCGAGGAGGGCCCCATGGTCGAACAAACTGAACTCAACCGGCTTTTCTGGCACAGCCGCCGCGGCATGCTGGAACTGGACGTACTGTTGGTGCCTTTCACCCAGGAAGTCTACCCCACGCTCAACGAAACCGACCGCGAACTCTACGTGCGTCTGTTGAGCTGCGAGGATCAGGACATGTTCGGCTGGTTCATGGAGCGCACCGAGTCCGAAGACCCGGAGCTGCAGCGCATGGTTCGCATCATCCTGGACCGTGTCCAGCCCAAGTGAGTGCTTCGAGTGCCGCTGGCAAGGCTCGCGCCTGCTGCTGGCGGCCTACCTGGGGTGCCAGGTACTGGCGTGGTTCGCCGTATGGGCGAGCCCGCTGCCCGGGTGGTCGGCCCTTGCTGTTGTCGCCGCCTGTATGGCCCACGCTGGCTGGGCCATTCCCCGACGTATTCTGCTGACGCATGAGCATGCCGTTGTTGGCCTGCGACGTGATGTGCGCGGCTGGCAGGTGTTCAGCCGTGCCCGTGGCTGGCAGCCGGTGCGCTTGTGCCGGGACAGCGTGGCGTTGCCGGCGCTGGTGGTGTTGCGCTTTGTGCGGGAGGGGCGCTGGTTGGGGGAGAGCCAATGCGTGCCACGGGATGCGCTGGGGGCTGATGAGCACAGGCGCTTGCGGGTGCGGTTGAAATTCAGCCGGCGCAGGTGGGCAGGGGTGAGCCGGGCATAAAACCATACCGAGTTGGCGTCTTCGCGGGCCTGCCCGCTCCCACAGGTACTGCGCAAGCCTGCAAGGCAGTGGGATTCCTGTGGGAGCGGGCGCGCCCGCGAAGGCCGCGACGCCGATTTCAGATCGGGCTGAGAATGGTGTCCTTGGCCTCGTCCAGCATCCCCGGGTAATCCAGGGTGTAATGCAGTCCGCGGCTTTCCTTGCGCTGCATGGCCGACAGGATCATCAACTCGGCCACCTGCGCCAGGTTGCGCAATTCGATCAGGTCGCGGCTGACCTTGTAGTTGCTGTAGAACTCGTCGATTTCGTCCAGCAGCAGGCGAATGCGGTGCTGCGCTCGCTGCAGGCGCTTGCTGGTACGCACGATGCCGACGTAGTCCCACATGAAGCGCCGCAGTTCGTCCCAGTTGTGCGCAATGATCACGTCCTCGTCCGAGTCGGTGACCTGGCTGGCGTCCCAGCCGGGCAGGGCCTTGGGCATGACCACTTCATCCAGGTGCGCCTGGATGTCGGCCGCGGCGGCACGGCCATAGACGAAGCACTCCAGCAGCGAGTTGCTGGCCATGCGGTTGGCGCCGTGCAGGCCGGTGAAGCTGGTTTCACCTATGGCATACAGGCCCGGCACGTCGGTATGGCCGCGGTCGTCGACCATCACTCCGCCGCAGGTGTAGTGCGCCGCAGGTACTACCGGGATCGGCTGACGGGTGATGTCGATACCGAAGGCCAGGCAGCGCTCGTACACGGTGGGGAAGTGGCTCTTGATGAAGTCGGCCGGCTTGTGGGTGATGTCCAGGTACACGCAGTCCACACCCAGGCGCTTCATTTCGTGGTCGATGGCGCGGGCCACGATGTCGCGCGGGGCCAGTTCTTCGCGGGGGTCGAAGCGTGGCATGAAACGCTCGCCATTGGGCAGGCGCAGCAGGGCGCCTTCGCCGCGCAGGGCTTCGGTAACCAGGAAACTCTTGGCCTGCGGGTGGTACAGGCAAGTCGGGTGGAACTGGTTGAACTCCAGGTTCGCCACCCGGCAACCGGCCCGCCAGGCCATGGCGATGCCGTCGCCGCAGGCACCATCGGGGTTGCTGGTATACAGGTAGACCTTGGCCGCGCCGCCAGTGGCCAGCACGGTGAAGCGCGCACCGAAGGTGTCCACCTCGCCGGTGTTGCGGTCGAGCACATAGGCACCCAGGCAGCGCTCGCCGGGCAGGCCGAGGCGACGTTCGGTAATCAGGTCGACCGCCACGCGCTGCTCCAGCAGCTGGATGTTCGGGCGTAGGCGGGCCTGCTCCAGCAGCGTGGTGAAGATGGCTGCGCCGGTGGCGTCGGCGGCATGGATGATGCGCCGGTGGCTATGGCCGCCTTCGCGGGTCAGGTGGAACTCGAAGCCACCGTCGTCGACGCTGTAGTGCTCGTCGCGGGTAAAGGGCACGCCTTGCTCGATCAGCCACTCGATGGCTTCGCGGCTGTGCTCGACGGTAAAGCGCACAGCTTCTTCATGGCACAGGCCGCCGCCGGCATTGAGGGTGTCCTCGACATGCGACTGCACGGTATCGGTATTGTCCAGCACTGCCGCGACACCGCCCTGGGCCCAGAAGGTCGAGCCGTTGGCCAGGTCGCCCTTGCTGAGCACGGCGACTCGCAGGTGGCTGGGGAGGTTCAGTGCCAGGCTGAGACCGGCGGCACCGCTGCCGATCACCAGGACATCATGTTGGAATTGTTGGCTCATGTCGGGACACTAGTATTCTTTGGAAGGGGCGCGGCACAATAGTCACGCGCCGATGGCATTGTGAAACTATCGTTAAAGCTGGCCGGGTTGCCTTTATAGCAGCCCCTGGTGGCCAATTTCCATGCCACTTGCCTGGTCGCGACAACCTTTGTGGGAACTTTCCGACATGGCCGGAAATCCTATGAAGGCTGCCCACGCGCCACAACTTGCCGCGGCGACGCAGGGCGGCAGGCCTGTCCGGGCTGTCCCTGCGTACTCGAAACCTGATTATCGACGTAGCCGGCCGTGACCGTGCCGCGTCTTCCGTGCAACCCGACCAAGGGCTGCAGGAAACTTGCTTGGAGGGGAGAACTTTTGCGCAAAGCCCGAGTCTATGGTTGCAAGCCTGAACGATGGCTGTTGCAACGCTCCTTCGAGTTCACTGAGGAGTGTTCATGCTAACCCAGGAAGAGGATCAGCAGCTTGTCGAGCGCGTTCAGCGCGGTGACAGGCGAGCTTTCGATCTGTTGGTGCTGAAGTATCAGCACAAGATTCTCGGGTTGATCGTGCGGTTCGTTCACGATACCCACGAGGCCCAGGATGTAGCACAGGAAGCCTTCATCAAGGCCTACCGTGCGCTTGGCAACTTCCGCGGAGACAGTGCGTTCTATACGTGGCTGTACCGCATCGCCATCAACACGGCGAAGAACTACCTGGTGTCCCGTGGAAGACGGCCGCCAGACAGTGATGTGAGCTCCGAGGATGCGGAGTTTTACGACGGCGATCATGGTCTCAAGGATCTCGAGTCCCCAGAACGCTCGTTGTTGCGGGATGAAATCGAAGGCACTGTCCATCGCACCATCCAGCAACTGCCTGAAGACTTGCGCACGGCACTGACCCTGCGCGAGTTCGACGGGCTGAGTTACGAAGACATTGCCAGTGTCATGCAATGTCCGGTGGGTACCGTGCGCTCTCGAATCTTCCGCGCTCGGGAGGCCATAGACAAAGCCCTGCAACCTTTGCTGCAGGAAACCTGAGACAGCGGCGACAGCCAAGAGAGGAACCGCCATGAGTCGTGAAGCTTTGCAGGAATCGCTGTCCGCGGTGATGGATAACGAAGCGGACGAGCTTGAACTGCGTCGTGTGTTGAACGCCGTAGACGATGCTGAAACCCGTGCCACCTGGTCGCGTTACCAGGTTGCCCGCGCAGCCATGCACAAGGAGCTGCTGCTGCCCAACCTGGATATCGCCTCGGCGGTGTCTGCAGCGCTGGCTGACGAAGCCGTGCCGGCCAAGGCCAAGAAAGGGCCATGGCGCAGCATTGGCCGCCTGGCGGTAGCTGCCTCGGTCACCGTAGCGGTGCTGGCCGGTGTGCGCATGTACAACCAGGACGAGATCACTGGCGCCGAGCTTGCTGCCCAGCAACCTGCCCAGCAAGGCCTGAGTGTGCCACAAGCACAAGGCCCGGCCGTTTTGGCAGGCTATAGTGAGAGCAGTGAGCAACCGACCGGGCCGATGGCCAACGGCGTGCTGCAGAACCAGGCCGGCTGGGACCAGCGTCTGCCAGGCTACCTGCGCCAGCATGCCCAGGAATCTGCGCTCAAGGGCACTGAAACCGCATTGCCGTATGCCCGCGCCGCCAGCCTGGAAAACCGTTAAGTAAGGAGGATCATGCGCGCGCTACCTCTCCTGTCGCTGCTGATTGGCAGCTGCATGACGGTGCCAGCATTGGCGGCCAATTCCTCGCCCGAGGCGAGCGAGTGGCTTAGCAAGCTGGCACAGGCCGAGCAAAAGCAGAGCTACCAAGGCTCTTTTGTCTACGAACGCAATGGCAGCTTCTCTTCCCACGAGATCTGGCACAGGGTCGACGACGGCAAGGTCAGCGAGCGGCTGTTGCAGCTCGATGGCGCCGCCCAGGAGATCGTGCGCGTGGATGGCAAGGTAGAGTGCGTCAGCGGGGCCTTGGCCAGTGGTGTGACAACGCCCCCGGACACCGCGCAGCGTGTGCTTGATCCGCTGAAACTGATGGGCTGGTATGACTTGAGCGTGGCGGGCAAGTCACGGGTCGCCGGGCGCGATGCCGTGATCGTGACGCTCACCCCGCGCGACCAGCACCGTTACGCCTTCGAATTGCACCTGGACCGTGCTACCGGCCTGCCGCTGCGCTCGTTGATGGTCAACGACAAGGGGCAGTTGCTGGAGCGCTTCCAGATGACCCGTCTCGATACCGAAGCACCTAGCGACGACGACCTGCGCGCCAGCGCTGCGTGCAAGCCGGTGCAGCATGTGGCCGCTGCCGCCAATGACACGGTCGCCGGCTGGCGTTCGGACTGGCTGCCGCCTGGCTTCGAACTGGTCAACAGCTCGGTACGCCGCGACCCCAAGAATGACAGCACGGTCAGCAGCCTGATGTACGACGATGGCCTGGCGCGCTTCTCGGTGTTCCTCGAGTCGGTAAAGGATGAGGGCGGGACCGACATGCGCACCCAGCTTGGCCCGACTTCGGCGGTCTCGCGTCGGCTGAACACGCCCAAGGGCAAGGTGATGGTCACAGTGGTCGGCGAGATTCCGCTGGGTACCGCAGAGCGTGTGGCGCTGTCGATGCGCCCCCAGGATGGCCAGGCGCGCCAGTGATGGCGCGCATTTGCGGGCCTGGCGTGCGGGCCATGCCAAGGCGTGCGGACATGCCTCTGAAATGAAATTAAAGCATTGTCATTTGCAATCCATCGGCAAATTTTCTATAGGTCAGGCTTCTTGGAGCCTGGCCTTTCCTGCTTTGTGCAGGGGCCTTTCTAAACTACCGCTCGTTGTGACGGGAGCCGTATGTCAATACCACGCTTGAAAACCTACCTATCGATGTTCGCCGCCGTGCTGATGCTCGGCCAGGTGCTCAGCGCCCAGGCCGAGGAAGCCCTGCCGGACTTCACTACCCTGGTCGAGCAGGCCTCGCCAGCCGTGGTCAACATCAGTACCAAGCAGAAGCTGCCGGACCGCCGCATGGCCGCCGGGCAGATGCCCGACCTGGAAGGCCTGCCGCCGATGTTCCGCGAGTTCTTCGAGCGCAACATGCCGCAGCAGCCGCGCTCGCCGCGTGGCGACCGCCAGCGCGAGGCCCAGTCGCTGGGTTCGGGCTTCATCATTTCCAGCGATGGCTACGTGCTGACCAACAACCACGTGGTAGCTGATGCCGACGAGATCATCGTCCGCCTGTCGGACCGCAGCGAGCTGCAGGCCAAGCTGGTCGGCACCGACCCGCGCACCGACGTGGCCTTGCTCAAGGTCGAGGGCAAGAACCTGCCGACCGTCAAGCTGGGTGATTCCGAGAAGCTCAAGGTGGGCGAGTGGGTACTGGCCATCGGTTCGCCGTTCGGCTTCGACCATTCGGTGACCAAAGGTATCGTCAGCGCCAAGGGCCGTACCTTGCCCAACGACACCTACGTACCGTTCATCCAGACGGACGTAGCCATCAACCCGGGCAACTCCGGCGGCCCGCTGTTCAACATGAACGGCGAAGTGGTGGGTATCAACTCGCAGATCTTCACCCGTTCCGGCGGTTTCATGGGCCTGTCGTTCGCCATCCCGATCGATGTGGCGATCGATGTCTCCAACCAGCTGAAGAAAGACGGCAAGGTCAGCCGCGGCTGGCTGGGCGTGGTGATCCAGGAGGTCAACAAGGACCTGGCTGAGTCGTTCGGCCTGGACAAGCCGGCCGGTGCCCTGGTGGCCCAGGTGCTGGAAAACGGCCCGGCAGCCAAGGGCGGCCTGCAGGTGGGTGACGTGATCCTGAGCATGAACGGCCAGCCGATCGTCATGTCGGCCGACCTGCCGCACCTGGTCGGCAGCCTCAAGGACGGCGAAAAGGCCAAGCTGGAGATCATCCGCAACGGCAAGCGCCAGAACCTCGACATCAGCGTTGGCGCACTGCCGGACGACGATGCCGACATCGGTACCGGCGCCGAAGGCAGCGCCGAGCGCAGCAGCAACCGCCTGGGCGTCTCGGTGGCCGACCTGACCGCCGAGCAGAAGAAAGCCCTGGAGCTCAAGGGCGGCGTGGTCATCAAGGAAGTCCAGGATGGCCCGGCCGCGATGATCGGCCTGCGCCCGGGTGACGTGATCAGCCACCTGAACAACCAGGCCATCGGTTCGGCCAAGGAATTCACCGAAATCGCCAAGGAACTGCCGAAGAACCGTTCGGTGTCGATGCGCGTGCTGCGTCAGGGCCGTGCCAGCTTCATTACCTTCAAGCTGGCTGAATAAGCGGCTTGGCAAGGAGAAAAGGGCAGCTTCGGCTGCCCTTTTTCATGAAAGTTCACAAGTGCAGGGGTGAATGCTGTGTACAGCCCGATAGAGGAATCTCCCATATCCCGGCAGCTTAAGGTACAATTCCCGGCTATTTTTCGGCGGGCGTCCGGCTCGCAGCCTTTTCGAGTGTTGACCCGTGAGTGATTTGAGTCATATCCGCAATTTCTCCATCATCGCCCACATCGACCATGGCAAGTCGACGCTGGCCGACCGTTTCATCCAAATGTGCGGTGGCCTGTCGGCACGCGAGATGGAAGCCCAGGTGCTCGATTCCATGGACCTGGAGCGTGAGCGCGGTATCACCATCAAGGCCCACAGCGTCACGCTCAACTACAAGGCGCAGGACGGCAAGGTCTACCAGCTGAACTTCATCGATACCCCCGGCCACGTCGACTTCACCTACGAAGTCTCGCGTTCGCTGGCGGCCTGTGAAGGCGCGCTGCTGGTGGTGGATGCCGGCCAGGGCGTCGAGGCCCAGTCCGTAGCCAACTGCTACACCGCCATCGAGCAGGGCCTTGAGGTCATGCCGGTACTGAACAAGATGGACCTGCCCCAGGCCGATCCGGATCGCGTCAAGGACGAGATCGAGAAGATCATCGGCATCGACGCCACCGACGCCGTGGCCTGCAGTGCCAAGAGCGGCATGGGCGTGGACGAGGTGCTCGAGCGCCTGGTGCAGACCATCCCCGCGCCGGAAGGCGATATCGAGGCGCCGCTGCAGGCGCTGATCATCGACTCCTGGTTCGACAACTACCTGGGCGTGGTCTCGTTGGTGCGCGTGCGCCACGGCCGCGTCAAGAAAGGCGACAAGATCCTGGTCAAGTCCACCGGCAAGGTGCACCTGGTCGACAGCGTGGGCGTGTTCACCCCGAAACACACCCAGACCGCCGACCTGAAGGCCGGCGAAGTGGGCTTCATCATCGCCAGCATCAAGGACATCCACGGTGCCCCGGTCGGTGATACCCTGACCCTGTCCACCACCCCTGAGGTCGAGGTGCTGCCAGGCTTCAAGAAGATCCAGCCGCAGGTCTACGCCGGCCTGTTCCCGGTCAGCTCCGACGACTTCGAGGACTTCCGCGATGCGCTGCAGAAGCTGACCCTGAACGACTCGTCGCTGCAATACATGCCGGAAAGCTCCGACGCCCTGGGCTTCGGCTTCCGTTGCGGCTTCCTCGGCATGCTGCACATGGAGATCATCCAGGAGCGCCTGGAGCGCGAATACGACCTGGACCTGATCACCACGGCGCCAAGCGTGATCTACGAGCTGGAGCTGAAAACCGGCGAGACCATCACCGTCGACAACCCGTCGAAGCTGCCAGACGTCTCGGCGGTCGCCGACTTCCGCGAGCCGATCGTCACCGCCACCATCCTGGTGCCGCAGGAGCACCTGGGCAACGTCATCACCCTGTGCATCGAGAAGCGTGGCGTGCAGCGCGACATGCAGTTCCTCGGCAGCCAGGTGCAGGTGCGCTACGACCTGCCGATGAACGAAGTGGTGCTGGACTTCTTCGACCGCCTCAAGTCCACCAGCCGCGGCTATGCTTCGCTGGACTATCATTTCGATCGCTACCAGTCGGCCAACCTGGTCAAGCTGGATGTACTGATCAACGGCGACAAGGTCGATGCCCTGGCATTGATCGTGCACCGCGACAACGCGGCCTACAAAGGCCGTGCGTTGACCGAGAAGATGAAGGAACTGATCCCTCGGCAGATGTTCGACGTGGCGATCCAGGCAGCTATCGGCGGCCAGATCATCGCGCGGACAACCGTCAAGGCGCTCAGAAAGAACGTACTGGCCAAGTGCTACGGCGGTGACGTCAGCCGTAAGAAGAAGCTGCTGGAGAAGCAGAAGGCCGGTAAGAAACGCATGAAACAGGTGGGTAACGTGGAGATTCCACAGGAAGCCTTCCTCGCCGTGCTCAGGTTGGATAGCTAGGTCCTATGTCGCTAAATTTCCCGCTGTTGCTAGTCATCGCCGTCTTCGTCTGCGGCCTGCTGGGCTTGATCGACCTGCTGTTCCTGGCTCCGCGCCGGCGTGCGGCAATCGCCAACTACCAGGGCAGCGTCAGCCAGCCCGAGATGGCGGTGGTCGAGCGCCTGGGCAAGGAGCCGTTGCTGGTCGAGTACGGCAAGTCGTTCTTCCCGGTGCTGTTCATCGTGCTGGTGCTGCGTTCGTTCCTGGTCGAGCCGTTCCAGATCCCTTCGGGGTCGATGAAGCCGACCCTGGAAGTGGGCGACTTCATCCTGGTGAACAAGTTCTCGTACGGCATTCGCCTGCCGGTGATCGACAAGAAGGTCATCGAGGTGGGTGACCCGCAACGCGGTGATGTGATGGTGTTCCGCTACCCGAGCGACCCGAACGTCAACTACATCAAGCGTGTGGTAGGCCTGCCGGGTGACCAGGTGCGCTACACCAGCGACAAGCGGTTGTTCGTCAACGGCCAGCCGATTGCCGAACAACTGGTGGGCACCGAGCCGGGCACCCTGGGCAGCGCCGAGCTGTACAAGGAAAAGCTCGGCGAGGCCGAACACCTGATCCGCAAGGAAATGAGCCGTTACCGCATGCCGCCGGACCAGCAATGGACCGTGCCGGCAGGCCATTACTTCATGATGGGCGACAACCGCGACAACTCCAACGACAGCCGTTACTGGGATGACCCGAACATCCCGAAGGAACTGCACGGCATGGTTCCGGACCGGAACATCGTCGGCAAGGCCTTCGCGGTGTGGATGAGCTGGCCAGAGCCCAAGCTCAGCCACCTGCCCAACCTGTCGCGGGTCGGTCTGATCCATTGATACCCATCGGCGCTGGCCAGCAGGCAGCGCCGAATGCATTTCTGACATAGGCTGTGTTCTCAGGGATCGGGAGATTCGCCGCACATCGCGGCGGGCCACAGCCAAACAGTCTTTCAGGATGTTGATTTGAACAACGCGTTGAACAACGAACGGGTGGCTGCATGAGTGCTCCCCTTGCCCGTCTGGAGCGAAAGCTCGGTTATACCTTCAAGAACCAGGACCAGATGCTCCTGGCACTGACCCATCGCAGTTACGCCGGGCGCAACAATGAGCGCCTGGAGTTTCTCGGTGACGCCATTCTCAACTTCGTCGCCGGCGAAGCGCTGTTCGAGCGTTTCCCGCAGGCCCGCGAAGGCCAGCTGTCGCGCCTGCGCGCGCGCCTGGTCAAGGGTGAGACCCTGGCCCGCCTGGCCCGTGGTTTCGACCTGGGCGATCACCTGCGCCTGGGTTCGGGTGAGCTCAAGAGCGGTGGCTTCCGCCGCGAGTCGATCCTGGCCGATGCCCTGGAGGCGCTGATTGGCGCCATCTACCTGGACGCCGACATGGAAACGGCCCGGGAGCGCGTGCTGGCGTGGCTGGCCGATGAGTTCGAAGGCCTGACCCTGGTCGATACCAACAAGGACCCGAAAACCCGCCTGCAGGAGTTCCTGCAGTCGCGCAGCTGCGAGCTGCCGCGTTACGAAGTGGTGGACATCCAGGGCGAACCGCACTGCCGGACCTTCTTCGTCGAATGCGAAGTGGTGCTGCTGAACAACAAGAGCCGTGGCCAGGGCGTTAGCCGGCGTATCGCCGAGCAAGTCGCTGCCGCGTCTGCACTGATCGCCCTGGGCGTGGAGAATGGCAATGACTGATAGCAACCCGACCCGCTGCGGCTACGTAGCCATTGTCGGCCGCCCGAACGTGGGCAAGTCGACCTTGCTCAACCACATCCTCGGCCAGAAGCTGGCGATCACCTCGCGCAAGCCGCAGACCACCCGCCACAACATGCTCGGCATCAAGACCGAGGGTGACGTGCAGGCGATCTACGTCGATACCCCCGGTATGCACAAGGCCAACGACAAGGCCTTGAACCGCTACATGAACCGCAACGCCTCGGCGGCCCTGAAGGACGTCGACGTGGTGATCTTCGTGGTCGACCGCACCAAATGGACCGACGAGGACCAACTGGTGCTGGAGCGCGTGCAGTACGTGACGGGCCCACTGATCATCGCGGTCAACAAGACCGACCGCATGGAAGAGAAGGCCGAACTGATCCCGCACCTGCAATGGCTGCAGGAGCAGTTGCCGAACGCCGAAGTGATGCCTATTTCCGCGCAACAGGGGCACAACCTGCAGGCGCTGGAAGCACAGATCGCCAAGCACCTCCCCGAGAACGAGCACTTCTTCCCCGAAGACCAGATCACCGACCGCAGCAGCCGCTTCCTGGCCGCCGAACTGGTGCGCGAGAAGATCATGCGCCAGCTGGGTGCGGAATTGCCGTACCAGATCACCGTGGAAATTGAAGAATTCAAGCAGCAGGGCCACGTGCTGCACATCCATGCGCTGATCCTGGTCGAGCGCGACGGCCAGAAAAAGATCATCATCGGCGACAAGGGCGAGCGCATCAAGCGCATCGGCTCCGAGGCGCGCAAGGACATGGAGGTGCTGTTCGACTCCAAGGTCATGCTCAACCTGTGGGTCAAGGTGAAAGGCGGCTGGTCCGATGACGAGCGCGCCCTGCGCTCGCTGGGCTACGGCGACCTGTAAATTCGCCTGACGGCTCAGGTTACTCTGTGGGAGCGGGTTTACCCGCGAATGCGTCAGTGGGTTCACCATCGCATTCGCGGGTAAACCCGCTCCCACAGTTGTCTGGGGCTTTTAGAGAGCGTTTATGGAACAACCTGTCGGCCAGCCAGCCTATGTGCTGCACAGCCGTGCCTACAAGGAAACCAGCGCGCTGGTGGACTTCTTCACCCCGCAGGGCCGCATGCGCGCGGTGCTGCGCCGTGCGCGTGGCAAGGGTGGCAGCCTGGTGCGGCCGTTCGTGCCGCTGGAGCTGGAACTGCGTGGGCGTGGCGAGCTGAAAAATGTCGGGCGCATGGACAGTGCCGGCATCGCCGCCTGGCTGCATGGCGATGCCCTGTTCAGCGGGTTGTACCTCAACGAACTGCTCATGCGCCTGCTGCCCGCCGAAGCGCCTTTCCCGGCGCTGTTCGAGCACTACACCCTGACCTTGCAAGCCTTGGCCGCCGGTCGCCCGCTGGAGCCGCTGCTGCGCTCCTTCGAATGGCGGCTGCTGGACGAGCTCGGTTACGCGTTTTCGTTGCACCACGACGTCAATGACCAGGCGATCGCGGTCGATGGCCTGTACCGCTTGCGTGTGGACGCCGGCCTGGAGCGGGTCGAGCTGGTGCAACCCGGGCTGTTCCGCGGCACCGAACTGCTGGCCCTGGCCGAAGCCGACTGGGATGCCCCAGGTGCCTTGCTCGCCGCCAAGCGCCTGATGCGCCAGGCACTGGCGGTTCATCTGGGGGCAAAACCGCTGGTCAGCCGGGAACTGTTTCGCAAGCGCTGATCACGACGTATGCTGTGGGGCTCAATCTTCAGGAGAGCCTTTCGTGACTCACAGCAACCGCATGCTTCTCGGCGTAAACATCGACCACGTGGCGACCCTGCGCCAGGCCCGGGGCACGCGTTACCCTGATCCGGTCAAGGCTGCCCTGGATGCCGAGGAAGCAGGCGCCGATGGCATCACCGTGCACCTGCGTGAAGACCGCCGGCACATCCAGGAGCGTGACGTGGTGCTGCTCAAGGACGTGCTGCAGACCCGCATGAACTTCGAGATGGGCGTCACCGAAGAGATGATGGCCTTTGCCGAGAAGATCCGCCCGGCGCATATCTGCCTGGTACCCGAAACCCGTCAGGAGCTGACCACCGAAGGCGGCCTGGACGTGGCGGGCCAGGGAGCACGGATCAAGGCTGCGGTTGAGCGCCTGTCGCGTACCGGTGCCGAAGTGTCGCTGTTCATCGATGCCGACGAGCGGCAGATCGAGGCTTCGCGTCGCGTTGGCGCGCCTGCCATCGAACTGCACACCGGGCGTTACGCCGATGCCGAAACCCCGACCGAAGTGGCCGAGGAACTCAAGCGTATCGTCGATGGTGTGGCGTTTGGCGTGGGGCAGGGGCTGATCGTCAATGCCGGTCACGGGCTGCATTACCACAACGTCGAGGCGGTGGCGGCGATCAAGGGCATCAATGAGCTGAACATCGGCCATGCGCTGGTGGCGCATGCGCTGTTCGTCGGCTTCAAGGCCGCTGTGGCGGAGATGAAGGCGCTGATCGTGGCGGCTTCGCGCTAATCGTTGGTCGCCTGTACCGGCCTCTTCGCGGGCTTGCCCGCTCCCACAGGGATTGCACAAGCTTCAAGGCCTGTGGGGTACCTGTGGGAGCGGGCAAGCCCGCGAAGAGGCCGGTGCAGGCAGCCGATCACTCGGCAGGAAACACCAGGGTAAACCGGGTAGGCCCCAAGGGGCTGCTGCTGACCTCGACCCGCCCGCCATGCAACTGCATGATCGATTTCACGATCGCCAGCCCCAACCCGGTCCCTCCCTCCAGCCGCGAGCGCCCCGAGCCCACTCGGTAAAACCGCTCGAACAAGCGCGACTGGTGTTCTTCAGCAATACCAGGCCCCTGGTTTTCCACTGAAAGCCGAACTTCGCTGCCCACGCGCTCGATACGTAGTTCCACAGGCTTGTCATCGGGGCAGTGCCGAATGGCATTGCTCAACAGGTTCGACAGTGCCCGCTGAAACATCAGCCGATCACCCTGCGCCGTCCCCCAGCCTTGCACACGCAACTCAACCCCTTTCAGTTCGGCACTGAACGCAAACAGCTCGACAACCCGCGCCGTCTCGTCGGCCAATGCCATGGGCTTGAGCGCGACCTGGGCCTGGGGTTGGCTGACCTGGGCGAGAAACAGCATGTCATTGATGATGCGGTTGAGCCGGGTCAGTTCTTCGATGCTGTCTTCCAGCACTTCCCGGTAATTCGCGTTGTCCCGTTCGCGGGCCAGCGTCACTTGCGCCTTGCCCATCAGGTTGCTCAACGGTGTGCGCAGTTCATGGGCCAGATCATCGGAGAACTGCGACAGCTGGCTGACGCCCTGATCGAGGCGGTCGAGCATCACGTTGATGCTGCTGGCCAGCTCTGCCAGCTCCAGCGGCAGGCCGGTAGCGGGAAGGCGATGTTGCAGGTCCTGGGCCGACACCCGCCCGGCAATGCGCCGGAAGTGCCGCAGTGGCCTCAGGCCGCGCTGCATCAGCCACCAGGCACCGGCCCCGATCAGCAACAGCAGCAACGGTAGCGCGAGCAAGGTGGAGTGCAGGTAGGCCTGCAGCAGGGCGTTGTCGTCGGCGCGGTTGAGCGACATCATCACCTTGACCGGGGTGTCGTCGCGCAGGTGCATCAGCCGGGTCACGGTGAGTATCTGGTTGCCATTGCTGTCGCGCCACGCATGAAAGGCCAGGCGGGCATCGGTGCGCAAATCGCCTACCTGCGATTCCAGCGCTGGCCCCAGGCTGAGCAGGTGCGGATGGCGGCCTTCGAGGGCCAGCACGCTGAGGCTGAGGTTGTCGTGGCCCATCACCAGGTCGAGCAAGGGATGGGCGCGGCTGCCCAGGTCTTCGCTACGCAGGTCGACCCGCAGGTTGTGCTCGACCTGCAGCATCTTGCGCGCCAGGTCCTTGCGTGCGCGGCTGTCCAGTTCGTGATCGAGGGCGAACACGGCCAGGCAGGCCAGCAGCAGCACCAGTGCGGCGCCCATCAGCGTCACGCTCAGGCCCAGGCGCAGTGACAGGCTGGCGTTTTTCAAAAGCGTGCCTCGAGCACGTAGCCGACGCCGCGCAGGGTATGGATCAGCTTGTTGTCGAACGGGTCGTCGATCTTTGCCCGCAGGCGCCGGATCGAAACCTCGACCACATTGGTGTCGCAGTCGAAGTTCATGTCCCACACCAGCGAGATGATCTGGGTGCGCGACAGCACCTCGCCGGTCTGGCGCATCAGCAGGTGCAGCAGGGCGAATTCCTTGGCGGTCAGGTCGATACGCTGCCCCGCGCGGTAGGCGCGGTGGCGGCCGGGGTCCAGCTCCAGATCGGCGACGCGCAGGGTGCTGGGCTGCAGTTGCTGGTCGTTGCGGCGCAGCAGGCTGCGGATACGGGCCAGCAGTTCCGGGAACTCGAAAGGTTTGAGCAGGTAATCGTCGGCCCCCAGGTCCAGGCCCTTGACCCGGTCGGCCAGGCGGCCGTGGGCGGTAAGCATCATGATGCGCGTGGCCGATTCGGCGCGCAGCCGCTGCAGCACGGTCCAGCCATCGAGTTCGGGCAGGTTGACGTCGAGGATGACCAGGTCGTAGGGCTGCTGGCGGGCCAGGTGCAGGCCATCGGTGCCGGTGTGGGCGCAGTCGACCACGTAGCCGTTCTCGCGCAGGCCCTGCTGCAGGTAGTCGGCGGTACGCAGTTCGTCCTCGATGATCAGTAGACGCATGGGGGGGCTCGGTGTGATGAAAGGGGGCGATTCTCGACCCTGTAGTGGCATCAGGGTCAAGGCGTGGGATGTTACGGCATGAGTAAGGGCGCGCGGCGCAGATAACGGATTTGTAATCCTGGTGTTATCTGGCTGTCTGTTCGGGCCCTATCGCCGGCAAGCCAGCTCCCACAGGTACTGCACAGTTTTCAAGACCTGTGGTGATCCTGTGGGAGCCAGCTCCCACAGGTACTGCACAGTTTTCAAGACTTGTGATGATCTTGTGGAAGCTGGCTTGCCGGCGATAGGGCCTGAACAGGCAAAACAAGGCCACATTGCAAGACTGTAATCCCCGCCTCACCTTGCCGTTAGCTGGCCCTCGCTAGGATGGCCCTGTCTGATCGGTTATCACGAGGCAACCACGATGAACCTGACCAAATACCTGCTGTTGGCCACCCTTGCCCTGGGCAGCGCCAGTGTTTACGCCGAGGGCGGTGCGGAACGTTCCAAACAATTCTGGCAAGCGTTCCGCGAAGACCAGCAGCGCCTGCACGACGACAAGCAACAGGCCGTTGCCGAGCGTGAGCGCAAGGTGCAGGAGAAGGCCCGCGAGTTGGCCAAGGACTGAGGTAACAGCACCTACGCCGTGACAGCTCCTCGGCGCAGGTGTATTCGGGCGCCCATCCGGGCGCCTTTTTTATTTGCGCGCCAGCAGGGTGGCGCGGCGTGGGGCCGGCAGGCCTTCGATGGTCTTGCTGTGGTCGTTCGGGTCGAGGAAGTCGCCCAGTGACTGGTAGCGCATCCACTCGGTGCTGCGCTGTTCCTCGACGCTGGTCACGCTTACGTCGACGCAACGCACGTCGCTGAAACCGGCACGGCGCAACCAGCGCTCCAGGGCCGGTACCGACGGCAGGTACCAGACGTTGCGCATCTGTGCATAGCGGTCCTCAGGTACCAGCACCTGGTTTTCGTCACCCTCGATCACCAGGGTTTCCAGCACCAGTTCACCGCCTTTGACCAGGCAGTCCTTGAGCGCCAGCAGGTGCTCGATGGGCGAGCGGCGATGGTAGAACACCCCCATGGAAAACACCGTGTCGAAACCTTCGAGGTTGGCCGGCAGGTCTTCCAGGGCGAATGGCAGGTGCCAGGCGGGCAGCTCTGGCAGGTATTGCTGAACGGCCTGGAACTGGCAGAAGAACAGCCAGTTGGGATCGACGCCAATCACCATGTCGGCGCCGGCACCGAGCATGCGCCACTGGTAGTAGCCGTTACCGCAGCCCACGTCGAGCACGCGCTTGCCCTTGAGGTCCAGGTGCGGGCCGACCCGGGACCATTTCCAGTCCGAACGCCATTCGGTGTCCACATGCACGCCGAACAGGTCGAATGGCCCTTTGCGCCAAGGGGACAGGCCCATCAGTGCCTGGCGCATCTGCGCGCGGGTGGCGTCGTCGCAATCGCAGTCCAGGCGCAGCCCGTTGACCAGGTCGATTTCGCTCGGATTCAGGGCGGGCAAGGCTTCCAGCGCACCGCGCCAGCGGTCGAGGTCACCGTGACCCTTCTCCAGCTTGGCTTCCAGTTGCGCTTGCAGGCCTTGCGACCAGGAAGCCAGGGGCGTGCCCGCCAGGCGGCGGACGAGGGGGGACAGATCGATCATGGCAGGGCAATCAAAGAGGCGAAATTAAGGCATTGGAACCAGGGCACCACCTTCGAGAAACCGGCTGCGCGCAGGCGCGCCTGGTGGGCTTCGAGGGTGTCGGGCCTCATCACGTTCTCGATGGCGCTGCGCTTCTGGGCAATTTCCAGTTCGCTGTAGCCATTGGCACGTTTGAAGTCCAGGTGCAGTTCATTGAGCAAGTCCTGCTGTTCATCATCGGCGAAGCGCAGTTTTTCCGAGAGGATCAGCGCACCACCGGGCAACAGTGCCTGGCGGATGCGGCCGAGCAGCTCCAGGCGCTGGTCGGGGGCGATGAATTGCAGGGTGAAATTCATCGCCACCACCGAGGCGGGCTCGAAGGGCAGGGCCAGGATGTCGGCTTCCAGCACCTGCACCGGCAGCAGTTCCTGGAACATCGAGTCCTGGGCGGTGAGGTACTGGCGGCAACGCTCGACCATCGCCGCGGAGTTGTCCACGGCGATTACCCGGCAGCCGTCACTGCGCACATGGCGGCGCAGCGATTGAGTAACGGCACCCAACGACGCACCCAGGTCGTACAGCGCGGTATGCGGCTGGGCGAAGCGCGCGGCCAGCACGCCGAGGTTCTCGACGATGGTCGGGTAGCCCGGAACCGAGCGCTTGATCATGTCCGGGAACACACGCACCACATCCTCGTTGAAGACGAAGTCGGGCACTTGCTCCAAGGGCTGGGCGAAAAGGCGGTCGGGTTGTTTGCTCACGGCGGGCTCGATACAGGGTGAAACGGAGGCGCATTTTAGCCAAAGGCCGCGATTCTTGCCATGGCAGCGCTTCAGGGGCGGGCGCTGAGGGACCTCTGCGCCTGCCTGGTGGGTGTGCAGGTTGCCTATGAGCGAAGCTGCGGACTTTAGCGGACGATGATCTTGCAGTCGAAGGTTTGCACGGGGGCGATATCTGCGGCCCACGGCTGTTGGTACACCAGCACCAACTGACCATCGCCGGTATCGCTGGCCTGGTAGCGCCAGGTGGAGACACCGGCGCTGCCGACCACGTCTTCCTCCTCGGGAGCGCTATACACCTCCGGGCCAAGGCTGCGCAGTACGTTGGAGGCAGGTGCTTCGACGCGCCAGCGGTAGCCGGTGGACGGGTTGCTGGGCAAGCTCAGGATCAGCGCCTGGCCAACCTGCAGTCGCGTCGGGCATTCGCTTTCGGCGTCCAGTTCGACGGGTTGCGTGGGCTGTTGGGCGCAGGCGGAAATCAGGGCGAAGCTCAGGGGAACGAGCAGACGAGGGGCGGTCATGTTGGCTCCGGAGGCTGACGATGGCCTGAGGATAACCGATGATCAAGGAGATTTGTGTTGCTTGTGCCGGCCCCTTCGCGGGCTTGCCCGCTCCCACAGGTATTGCACAGTATTTGAAAACTGTGGTTTCCCTGTGGGAGCGGGCAAGCCCGCGAAGGGGCCGGAGCAGCTCAGAACAGGACTTTGGCCACGTCGGCGAAGCGCTTGGCGAAATGCACCGTCAGGCCTTCGCGCAGGTAGTCCGGCAGCTCCTCATAGTCCCCACGGTTAGGCTCCGGCAAGATCAGCTCGAAGATCTTCTGCCGCCGCGCCGCAATCACCTTCTCGCGCACACCGCCAATCGGCAGTACCTGCCCGGTCAGGGTCAGCTCGCCGGTCATGGCCACGCCCTTCTTCGGCGCCTGGTCTCGGGCCAGCGACAGCAGGGCGCTGGCCATGGTGATGCCGGCACTCGGGCCGTCCTTGGGCGTGGCGCCTTCGGGCACGTGCAGATGAATGAACGCTTCGTTGAAGAAGCCAGGATCACCACCAAACTGCTTGAGGTTGGAGCTGACGTAGCTGTAGGCGATTTCGGCCGACTCTTTCATCACATCACCCAGCTTGCCGGTCAGCTTGAAGCCGCGGTTGAGGGTGTGGATGCGGGTGGCTTCGATCGGCAGCGTGGCGCCGCCCATGCTGGTCCAGGCCAGGCCGGTGATCACGCCTTTGCCAGCCAGCACCTGCTCGCTGCGGAACACCGGCATGCCGAGCGCGGCTTCCAGGTCCTTGGTGCCGATCTTCAGTTTGGCCTCGGGGTTTTCCAGCAGCTTGACCACGGCCTTGCGCACCAGCTTGCCCAGTTGTTTCTCCAGCTGGCGTACCCCGGCTTCGCGGGCATAGCCTTCGATCACCGCGCGCAGGGCGCTGTCGCTGATACCGAGGCTGGTCTTGGCCACGCCGGCCTTTTCCAGCTGCTTGGGCCACAGGTGGCGCTTGGCGATGGCCAGTTTCTCTTCGGTGATGTAGCCGGACAGGCGGATCACTTCCATGCGGTCGAGCAATGGCCCGGGGATCGAATCCAGGGTGTTGGCGGTGCACACGAACAGCACCTTGGACAGGTCCAGGCGCAGGTCGAGGTAGTGGTCGAGGAAGTCGACGTTCTGCTCCGGGTCGAGGGTTTCCAGCAGCGCTGAAGCCGGGTCGCCCTGGTAGCTCTGGCCCATCTTGTCGATCTCGTCGAGCATGATCACCGGGTTCATCACTTCGACGTCTTTCAGGGCCTGCACCAGCTTGCCGGGCTGGGCGCCGATGTAGGTGCGGCGGTGGCCCTTGATCTCGGCCTCGTCACGCATGCCGCCGACACTGAAGCGGTAGAACGGCCGGCCGAGCGATTCGGCGATGGATTTGCCGATGCTGGTCTTGCCTACCCCGGGCGGGCCCACCAGCAGCACGATCGAGCCGCTGATCTCGCCTTTCCAGGCGCCCACGGCGAGGAATTCGAGTATGCGCTCCTTGATGTCGTCGAGGCCGGCGTGGTGCTGGTCGAGGACCTTGCGTGCGTGCTTGAGGTCGAGCTTGTCCTTGCCGTACACGCCCCAGGGCAGGGCGGTGGCCCAGTCCAGGTAGTTGCGGGTGACGGCGTATTCGGGCGAGCCGGTTTCGAGGATGGCCAGCTTGCCCATCTCTTCGTCGATGCGCTTGCGTGCCTGGTCCGGCAGGGTCTTGCCTTCGAGGCGCTGCTCGAACTGCTCGAGGTCGGCGCTGCGGTCGTCCTTGGTCAGGCCCAGCTCCTGCTGGATGACCTTGAGCTGTTCCTTGAGGAAGAACTCGCGCTGGTGCTCGCCGATCTGCCGGTTGACCTCGGCCGAGATCTCGTTCTGCAGGCGCGCCACCTCGACTTCCTTGCGCAGCATCGGCAGGACCTTTTCCATGCGCTTGAGCATGGGTACGCAGTCGAGCACTTCCTGCAACTGGTTGCCGGTGGCCGAGGTGAGGGCGGCGGCGAAGTCGGTGAGCGGCGACGGGTCGTTGGGGCTGAAGCGGTTGAGGTAGTTCTTCAGCTCTTCGCTGTACAGCGGGTTGAGCGGCAGCAGCTCCTTGATCGCGTTGATCAGCGCCATGCCGTAGGCCTTGACCTCGTCAGTCGGCTCGGCTGGCTGACGCGGGTATTCCACCTCGACGAGGTACGGCGGGCGGTGGTGCTTGAGCCAGGTACGGATGCGTACCCGGGTCAGGCCCTGGGCGACGAACTGCAGCTTGCCGTTTTCGCGGCTGGCGTGGTGCACCTTCACCAGCGTGCCGTACTGCGGCAGCGCCGAGGTGTCGAAGTGGCGGTGGTCTTCTGGCGGGGTATCCATGAAGAACAGGGCCAGGCTGTGGTCTGGCGACTTGGCCACCAGGTCGAGGGTTTCTGCCCAAGGGTCTTCATTGACGATGACCGGCAGCACCTGGGCCGGGAAGAACGGACGGTTGTGGATCGGGATCACGTAGACCTTGTCCGGCAGCTGCTGGCCGGGCAGGGCGAGGGCGTGGCCGGTTTCGGCCTGGGGAGTGGTGTGTTCGACTTCGCTGTGTTCGTCGGGATGTTCCGGGAAATCCTGCTGGTCGCTCATGGGGCACCTGCGTGAATGACTATGGTGCTTAGATGGGGGGGGGGGGGATGGGTTTCAATGGTAGATGATGGCAGGAGGGAAGGGGATCTTTGGTGGCCTGTTCCGGCCCTATCGCCGGCAAGCCAGCTCCCACAGGTGACCCACTGCTTTCAAGGCTAGTGGAGTACCTGTGGGAGCTGGCTTGCCGGCGATGAGGCCAGTACAGCGGGTGAGCCCCGCTGGCGGGGCTCGGCAGCTTTACTCAGCCAGTTTGTAGGCGATGATGTAGTCGCCCATCCTGGTGCCCAGCGAGCCATGCCCGCCGGCAGTCACCAGCACGTACTGCTTGCCATCCTTGCCGCTGTAGCTCATCGGCGTGGCCTGGCCACCCGCTGGCAGGCGGGCTTTCCACAGTTCCTTGCCGTTGTTCACGTCATAGGCGCGCAGGTACTGGTCCAGGGTGCCGCTGAGGAAGCCGACGCCACCGGCGGTGACGATCGAACCACCCATGCTCGGCACGCCAACCGGCAGGCCGATCGGCACCGGGGTGCTGTCGCGGGTGGTGCCGTTCTTGTGCTTCCACACCACCTTGTTGGTGAACAGGTCGATGGCGGCGACATAGCCCCAGGCCGGGGCCTGGCACGGTACGCCCAGTGGCGACATGAACGGGTGCATGGTCACCGCGTACGGCGCACCGGTGTTCGGCTGCACGCCGCTGGTCTCGCTTTCGCGCTTGCTGCCCTCGGCCACCTGCTCACGCGGGATCATCTTCGACACGAAGGCCATGTAGTTGGGCGAGGTGAACAGCAGTTGGCGCACCGGGTCGACCGACACGCTACCCCAGTTGAACACACCGACGTTGCCCGGGTAGATCAGCGAGCCTTGCTCGGACGGCGGGGTGTACTGGCCTTCGTAACGCAGCTCGCGGAACTGGATGCGGCACAGCATCTGGTCGAACGGCGTGGCGCCCCACATGGCCTGCTCGGTCAGTTCAGGGCCGAGCAGGTTGAGGTCGGAGCGGGCCTGGGTCGGCGAGGTGTGGTCGCCCTTCACCGCGCCTTGCGGGGTGGGGATCTCGCGGATCGGCACGATCGGCGTACCGTCGCGGCGGTCGAGCACGTACAGGCTGCCTTGCTTGGTCGGCACGATGATTGCCGGCTTCACGCCATCGTCGGTCTTCAGGTGGACCAGGGTCGGCTGGCTGCCGACGTCCATGTCCCACAGGTCGTGGTGGGTGAACTGGTAGTTCCAGCGAGCCTTGCCGGTGGCAAGGTCCAGGGCGACCACGCCGGCGCTGTACTTCTCGGCGCCTGGGGTGCGGTTGGCGCCCCACTGGTCCGGGGTCTGGTTGCCCAGTGGCAGGTAGATCATGCCGAGGTCTTCGTCGACGCTGGCGATCGACCACATGTTGGCCGAGTTGCGGCTGTACATCTTGCCGGGAGCCAGTGGCTGGGTGTCGTCCGGGTTGTTGCTGTCCCAGTTCCACACCAGGTGGCCATCGTGCACATCGTAGGCGCGGATAACGCCGGATGGCTCGTTGGTCGACTCGTTGTCGGTGACATGGCCACCGATGATCACCAGGTCACGGGTGACCGCGGCTGGCGAGGTGGAGTAGTAGCCGCCGGCGGTGAACGGGCCGATGCCGGTGGTGAGGTCGATCACGCCCTGGTTGGCGAAGCCTTCGCAGACCTTGCCGTTGTCGGCGTTGATGGCGATCAGGCGGGCGTCTGCGGTAGGCAGGTAGAGGCGGCGCGGGCAGGCCTGGGCCACGGCCTGGCCGGCGTCGGTAATTTTCGGTACCGGGCTGCCGTCGCGGCTGACGTAGCGGTTTTCGTCATAGTACGAAACGCCACGGCAGGTCATGTGGGCGAAGCCCTTGAAGGTGCCGACCGGGCTCTTGACCTGCGGGTCGTAGCGCCAGATTTCCGCGCCGGTGTCCGGGTCCAGGGCCAGCACGCGGCTGTGCGCGGTGCAGGCATAGAGCATGCCGTTGACCTTCAGCGGGGTGTTCTGGTTGGTCAGCTCCACCGGGTCGTTTTCGGTCGGCAGGTCACCGGTGCGGATGCGCCAGGCTTCTTCCAGGCGGTAGGCGTTCTGCGGGGTGATCTGGCGCAGCGGCGAATAGCGGTCGCCGTGCTCGGTGCGGCCGTAGGCCTGCCATTCGCCGTCGGGCATGGCCGGGGCGGCGCTGGCCATTTCGCTGCTGTCGCGGCCCAGTTCGCCGAACACTTCACCGGGGTGGGTGAACTGGCTGCCCAGGGCGCAAGCGCCCGAAGCGACCACTGCAATGCCGAGCAGCGCAGTGTTGGCCTTGTTGGCCGGGCCGATCAGCGGGCGACGCGCCCAGGGCAGCAGCAGGACCACACCGATGGCAAACCAGATGGCCAGGCGCGGTACCAGTTGCCACCAGTCCAGGCCCACTTCGAGCAGGGCCCACACGGTGCTGCCCAGCAGTACCAGGCCGTACAGGCCCAGGGCGATGCGGCGCTGGGCCAGCAGCAGGATGCCCGACAGGGCAAAGCCGATACCGGCGATCAGGTAGTACAGCGATCCGCCCAGCTGGCTCAGCTTGATGCCGCCGGCCAGCAGGGCCAGGCCCATCAGCAACAGCAGCGCGCCGATCAGGCGCGGTAGCCAGCGGCTTCCATTGTTGGCACCTTCAGTGCTCATCGTAGGTTCTCCGTCAGGTCAAAAAGGGGGTTAGAAACTGCTCTGGATCTTCAGGCCGCCGATCAGGGCGCCATCGACCTGCGACACCCCGCCCGGGTGGCGGATGTACTGCAGGTTGGGGCGGACCGTGAGCCAGTCGGCCAGGTGGATGCCGTAGTACAGCTCGGCGCTGTACTCGGTGTCCTGCACCGGCAGGAAACCGGGGTTGTCGTAGTCGTAGAGGCCGGCGGCCTGGTTGGCCAGGCGCGCGTTCTTGCGATAGGCAGGGTTGACGTGCACACGGGCCAGGGCGAAACCGATGTCGTCCTTGGCGCGGGCGTCGAAGGGCCCTTTGTATACCAGTCCTGCCTGCACATAGTTGTCGATGGCATTGGTCTTCTTGTCGTGCACCGTGGCGTTGGCGAACAGGCTCAGGCCACGCGACTGGTCGGACGCCAGCGAAGTCACCTGCTGCTGGGCGCCGAGCCACAAGCCGTGCTTGCTCGAACTGCTGCGGTAGGCGGCGCCGCTGAGGGCTGCCGGCTGGCCGTTGCTGTCCTTGAGAACATCCTGTGCCTTGGCATTACTGTAGTAGTAGCCGGCGCGATATTCCCCTTTCAGACCATTGACCTGTGGACTCCATACCAGTTCTATCGGCATTACCGCGCCTTGGGTGCCGCTGCCGCTGAGCTTGAAGCCGTTGCCCGATTCCAGGTTCGAGGGGTTCTGCTCGAACACGCCGACCTGGGCGTAGAGCGCGTCGCTGAGGTTGTAGCGCACGCGCAGGGCCCACTGGCTGACCGGCCAGTTGTACCAGATGCCGCCCACCCAGTTGCCTACCTGTGAGCCGCAGAAGGCCAGGTTCTGGAAGTCGCACGGGAAGCTGTTGAAGTCCTCGCCTTCGCCGAAACGGCCGAATTTCACATCCAGTGCGCCGTCGAAGTACTTCTGCTTGATCCACATCTGCGTCAGCCGCCAGGTTTCGCCACGGCCCCATACCTCCTGGGCCGAGGTGAAGCCGCCGACACGCGGGTCGTTGATGCGGTCGTTGCTGATGTTGTCGCCGTGGCGCTCGGTGATGGTCAGCTGAAATTCGGTGTCGTGCCAGCCAAGGATCTTCTCCAGGTCCAGGTGGCTGCCGAAGGTGAACTGGTCGCTGTAGCGCGCGGTGCGGTCGTGGTCGTAGCCACCATGCAGGTTGCTGCCCATCTCGCCGGTGTAGCCGAGGGTGAAGTCGTAGCCTTTTTCCAGCAGTTCGCTGCGGGTGCCACCCCAGTCGCCGAGCATCCAGGGGGAGTCGCTGGCGAACATCTCGCTGGCGCCGGTGGGGGCCGCCAGGGCGCTGAGGGCAAGGCCGATGTAACAGGTTTTGGGCAGTTGGAGCATGAGATAGCGCTATCTTTTGATTATTGAATAAACGGCAAGCGCATCGAAGGGCGGGCCCCTCAATGGATATGGCGACAAGATGGTTTCGATGAAGCGATTCAGCTTGCGGCGGGGAGGATATAGGGGAAGTTGTAAGAAAAAAAGACAAATTGTCGCAGTGGATTGTTGTTCGACAGGTAACAATTGGCTGCAGAGGGGGCTGCTTTGCAGCCCAATCGCCGGCAAGCCAGCTCCCACAGGATCGCGTTGCACTTGAGGCAGAAGCAATACCGGTGGGAGCTGGCTTGCCGGCGAAAGGGGCGCGAAGCGCCCCCGCGATTTCAGAAGGTGGTACGCAGACCCACTTCCACACTACGCCCCGGCGCCGGGGCGATATCGCGCAGGATCGAGCTGGCATAGCGCACGGTCTGGTCAGTCAGGTTCTCGCCGCGCACAAACGCCAGCCACTGGCTCTGGCCAACTTCGAAGCGGTAGCCAACGCTGGCCCCCAGCGTGGTATAGCCATCGGTGCTGGTTTCGTTGGCCGGTTTGCGATGCTGCGACGCAGCATGCTGCACGTCGACCCGCGCCTGCCAGCGGTCCAGCTCCCAGACCAGGCCGCTGTTCAGGCGCAGTGGGGCGATGCGTGGCAGCGGCTCGCCACTGTCGAGGTTTTTCGCCCGGGTGTAGTCACCGGAGAGCTCCAGGGCAAAGCTGCCATAGCGGTTCTCGGCCAGTTGCCAGCGGTCCTGGGCCTCGATGCCATAGAAGCGCGCCCGCACGCCCTGGTACTGGTATTCCGGGAAACCGTCATGGTCGTGATCGTGGTCATGGTCATCCTCGCCATGGTCGTGGTCATGCCCCTCGCGGGTGTTGCCGGTGCCGATCAGGCCGATGTAGTTGCGGAAGTGGCTGTAGAACACCCCGACACTGCCCTTGTGGGTGCCATTGTCGAAACGCAAGGCCAGGTCGGTAGAAATTGCTTTTTCCTTGTTCAGGCTGGCATCGCCGACTTCAAAGGCTCCAGTGGCCACGTGGGCACCATTGGCATACAGCTCGTAGAAGGTCGGGGCGCGCTCGGTGTAGCCGAGGTTGGCGGCCAGCGACCAGATCGGGTCGAGCTGGTACACCGCCCCGGAAGACAGGCTGAAAGCGTTGAAACTGCTGGCGCTGTTGGCGTCGGCGAAGTTCTCGTTGCCTTTGGCATCCGGGTCGACCCGGGTGTGCTCCATGCGTGCGCCCAGGCTCAGGTTCAGGCGCTCGGTGGCTTGCCACTGCTCCAGCATGAACAGCGCCAGGCTGTCGGTGTCGGTGTGCGGGACGAAGGCTTCCTCGCCCAAGGCGGAGAATTCGTTGCGGCTGACCTGGGCGCCGATCACGCCTTCTACCGGCCCTAGCGGTTGGTGGCGGGCTTCGATACGTGCTTCATAGCCCTTGTTCCTGAAGGTGGTGTGGACTTCGCCTTCTTCTATTTCACGGTGCTCGTAGTCGGTGTAGCCGGCATCGACCTTGACCGAAGTGAACGGGCCGTCCAGGTCACGCAGTTCGGAGGCGAAGGCGTAGTGGTCCTGCTTCATGTCCAGGCGCACACCTGGCTCGGCCACCGAGCCATAGTTGCTGTCGTAGCGGCTGTACGACAGGCCGGCGTAACCGTGGTCCCAATGGTAGGCGCCACCCACGGCGCCACCGTCCTGGCGGCCGTCGCTGTTTTCCAGACGGTGCTTGCTACCGGGTTCGTCGGCGTTGCGCACCTTGGAACTGCGCGCGTAACCGGGGATGCGCAGGTCGTTGAACTGGCGGCTGTTGGCATCCAGGTGCAGGGCGAAGGCACCGTTGCCGGCCTCCAGCTTGCCAGCGCTGCTGCGGGTGGTATCGGCGCCGCCGTAGCGCAGTTCACCGGCACCTTGGATGCCCTCGATGGGGGTATCCGGGATGCGATTGTCGAAGGTATTGACCACGCCTCCGATGGCGTTGCCGCCGTAGAGCAGGGCAGCCGGGCCACGGACGATCTCGACACGGTCGACGGTCACCGGGTCCAGCGGCACGGCGTGGTCGTAGGACAGCGATGAAGCATCCAGGGCGCCGACGCCATTGCGCAGGATGCGAATGCGGTCGCCATCCAGGCCACGAATCACCGGGCGACTGGCGCCTGGGCCGAACCAGGTGGAGGCGACCCCGGGCTGCTTGTTCAGGGTTTCACCGAGGCTGCCGTGCTGCTGTTGCAGCAGGTTGTCGCCTTCGAGCACGGTGCTGGGTGCGGCCAGCTGGCTGTTGCCCAAAGGGTTGGCGGTGATGACCTGGGGTTCGAGTTCCACGGCGTGGCTGGGTGATGCGGCCAGCCACAGCGCCACGGCGAGGGGAGAGAGGCGAAGCGGTGTGTACAGCATGGGGATGGGGCGTTCCTTGGCAGATGCTTTTGTATTGTTACAATATAACATCTCTATTTCAGCACAGAGGTTTTGCGCCTGGCCAGCGGTTTTTCTGTCGACACACCTGATCCCACCCACCACTACACTCGTGTAAGGTGCGCATCTTTCCTACGGAGCACTGGCATGAGCACGGCCCAACACAACGCGCTGCACGGCAAGACCCTCGAACAGATCCTCACCGAGTTGGTGGCGCACTACCAATGGCAGGGCCTGGCCGAGCGCATCGATGTGCGCTGCTTCAAAAGCAACCCGACCATCAAGTCGAGCCTGACCTTCCTGCGCAAGACGCCGTGGGCACGGGAAAAGGTCGAGCAGCTGTACGTGAAGCTGCAGCGCCAGGCCTGACATGCCGCGCCGTCCCTGGCTGACCGGCATGGCCGTGCTGGGTTGGTTCGGCCTGGCCGTGCAGGTGTACCTGGTGCTGTTGGCGCGTTGGCAGGAACAGGCCAGTCTGGTGGGTGGCCTGATCAATGTGTTCGGGTATTTCACCGTGTTGACCAATACCCTGGTGGCAACGGTGCTCAGTTATGCGGCGTTCGGCCGGGAAGGCCGTGCCAAGCGCTTTTTCCTGTCGCCTGCGGTGAGTTCCGCGGTGGCCGCCAGCATCGTGCTGGTGGCATTGGCCTACAGCGTGCTGTTGCGTCATTTGTGGCAACCGCAGGGCTGGCAATGGCTGGCGGACGAGTTGCTGCACGATGTGATGCCCGTGCTATATGCCTTGTACTGGTGGTGCGAGGTGCCCAAGGGCAGGTTGCGGCTATGGCATCTGCTGGTCTGGGCGGTGTACCCGGCGACGTATTTTGCTTACGCGCTGTGGCGGGGGAGTGAGATTGGCGTGTATGCCTACCCGTTCATCGATGTGGCGAGCCTGGGGTATGGGCAGGTATTGCTCAATGCCCTGGGGGTGTTGGCGGGGTTCTGGGGGATTGGGCTGGTGTTGCTGGGGCTGGACAGGTGGCGGGGGCTGCACAGATTGGCTTGACCTGCACTGGCCCTATTGCCGGCAAGCCAGCTCCCACAGGGGCTGCGCGATTCCTGTGGCTGGCTTGCCGGCGATAGGGCCAGTGCAGGCAACAAACAATCATTCGTCGTCCGCAGTCCCGTCGGCACGCCAGTAGGCCACAGCCTTGAGCGCATCCTCAGGCAAACCTTTCTCCAGCAACAGTGCCTTGGCCTGGCGGGTCAGGGCTTTTTCCAGTGCCACCCAGCCATACAACCGGCCTTGCGGCAAGGTAAGGTTCTTCACCAGCGCCAGCAGGTCTTCATGTTGGCGACGTACCCAGATCACTTCCACCTGTGCCTTGCTCGGCAGTGGCTGGCGTTCCTGCTCGTCCTCGATCTGGATAACCGCCAGTACCTGGCGGCCCGCTGGCAATTCCTCCAGGCGGCGGCCAATGGCCGGAATGGCGGTTTCGTCGCCGATCAGCAGGTAGCTGTCGAAGATGTCCGGCACCACCATCGAAGCCCGCGGCCCGGCAATGTCCAGGGTTTGCCCGGGTGCCGCCTGGGCTGCCCAGGTAGAGGCAGGGCCATCGCCGTGCAGCACGAAGTCGATGTCCAGCTCATTGGCCACCAGGTCGATGCGCCGTGGCGTGTATTCGCGCATGGTAGGCCGCGCGCCACCTTCTCGGCCCAGGTTACGAGCCTCGATGGCCTGCTGTTGCTCCGGCGTTTCGGCGAACAGCAGCTTGATATGGTCGTCGCTGCCCACGCTGGTGAAGCCTTGCAGCTCGGCACCCCCGAGGGTGATGCGGCGCATGCGCGGGGTCAGTTCGGTGACCCGCAGCACCTGCAGATGGCGTTGGCGGATTTCGTGGTTGACGCGGTGAATGGTGTCACTCATGGGGTGTCTCCCTGACAGGTTCGGCCGGCCCGGAGGCGATGGCCTTGGCGGTGTGGTTGAGCAGGTCGCGGACCCGCTCGATTTCTTCCGGTGTCCAGCGGCCACTGTGCATGTGCAGTGCGTGGCGCAGGTTGCCGACCGCTTCATGAATCTCTGGTGGGCGGTCGTGGCCGCGCAGGGCGCGCTTGCTGACTTCGATGCGCATGCGCACGCCGTCCAGTGCGACGGCCTGTTCGGCCAGGGCGGTGCGGCCGGCTTCGGTAATGGCATAGAGGCGTTTGCTGCCCTGCACCTGGCCGCTGATCAGCTCGGCCTCCTCGAGGAAGTTGAGGGTGGGGTAGATCACCCCGGGGCTTGGGCTGTAGCTGCCGTCGAACAGGTTTTCGATCTGGCGGATCAGGTCGTAGCCGTGGCCTGGCTGCTCGGCGAGCAGGGCCAGCATCAGCAGCTTGAGGTCGCCGGGGGCGAAGACGCGCGGGCCGCGTTCGCCACGACCTGGGCGCCGCTCGAAGGGGTCATGGGGGGTATGTTCGCGCATGGGGACAGGGCTCCGTCGTTTTCGATATATCGTAAGATATTACTCAAGATATATCTAAAGACAAGCCCTTAATTGCAGATGATTATCATCTAGTTGTTCGATGTATCCCCTTGCGGCGCGGCTGTGTGCATGGCCACCTGCGGCGCTTTGCACTCATTCGGATTGCCCGGTTGCAGGTATGGCATGAGAATCGGAGCCATGCCCTTGAGTACCTGCACCGGCAGCGCCGAGGTGAACTTGAAGGCCTCTGCCGAGCGCCCCGGCACGAACGCGGTCAAGGTGCCGAAGTGGTTGTCGCCCAGGAAGAACACGAAGGTGGCGGTACGGTTCAGCGAGCGCGAGCCGATCAGCCGGCCGCCAGCACCAAAGCTTTCGATGCGGTTGTCACCGGTACCGGTCTTGCCGCCCATCACCAATGGCGTGCCGTCCTGCAGCTTGAAACTGCCGGAAATACGCCGCGCGGTGCCCGCATCCACCACCTGCGACATGGCGCCTTTGAGGGCGCGCGCCACTTCGACCGGCAGAATCCGCACACCCCGGTCCGGGTCGGTGACCAGCTTGGTCTCGTAAGGCGTGTTGGCAGCGAAGTGCAGGGTGTCGATCCGCAAGGTCGGCAGGCGCACGCCGTCGTTCTGGATGATGCCGACCAGCTCGGAGAGGGCGGCGGGGCGGTCGCCCGAGCTGCCAATGGCGGTGGCCAGCGAGGGCACCAGGTGGTCGAATGGATAGCCCACGCGCTTCCAGCGCTGGTGAATGTCGAGGAACGCTTCGATCTCGACCATGGTGCGAATGCGGCTGTCACGGGCGCCCTGATGGCGGCTCTTGAACAGCCAGCCGTATACCTCCTGGCGCTCGAAGCGGCTGGCATTGACCATTTCGGTCAAGGTCGAACCTGGGTTCTTCAGCAGGTAACCCAACAGCCACAAGTCCAGCGGGTGGACCTTGGCGATATAGCCCTGGTCGGGCAGGTCGTACTTGCCCGGGCCGTAGGCGTCGTACATCTCCGACAGGCGGCCATCGGTCAGTTTGCCCAGGACGATCTTGTCACCCTTGAGGTGGGCGCGGACGAAGGCGTTGAAGGTTTCCTGGCCAGCCTCGGGGAACAGGTAGCGGTGCACGGCCGCCAACCGTTGTGGGGTCACGCGCATGCTGTCGAGGAAGGTGTCCAGGCGCTGCTGCGAGGTCTTGCGCTGGTATTTCTTCCAGAAGCGCATCAGGTAGTTGGTGCCTTCCTTGTCGGCGAAACGGGCCAGGTATTCCTGGCGGCGCGGGTCGGAGTCGTCCTTGAGCAGCGGCACGCGGTTGTACGGTTGCTGGTAGGTCACGTAGCGCACCAGGTCGCGCATCAGGCGGATGAACGGCAGGTTGATCGACTCGCGCAATGCATCCTTGAGGGTTGGGTTGCGGCTGTTGTCTTCCTTGCGGAAGTTGTTGAACACATGCATGCCGCCGCCGGTGAAGAAGGCTTCGCCGGTGTTGGCCGAATACTTGCGTTCCAGCGCCGCATCGAGCATGGCGTCCAGGCTCTGGTTCTTGCTGTTCTGCGCCAGCCATTCCAGCGACCACTGGCTGATGCGGTCGAGTTCGGCGACTTCGACTTTCTTCAACTCGGCGGCTGGCTTGCCGGCGTACTTGTCGTGCAGTTCGGCGATGATCTCCAGGTAGGTGGTGAGTACCCGCAACTTGGCGGTGGAACCCAGTTCAAGCTTGCTGCCTTCGTTGATGTCGAAGGGCTGGTCGGTGCTGTCGGTCTGCACCCGCACCCGCGAGCCGTCGGCGGTGCGCTCGAACAGGGTGAAGCTGTAGCTCACCTGGTCGGTGGTCTTGGCGGTGAGCAGGCGTTCGCCGATCAGGCCGATCTGCGCTGCGAATTCAGGGTCGGCAAGGTTTTTCAGGTACTGGCTGACCTGCAGCTGCAGGTCGGACTGCAGGGTACTGGTGGCCGACACGTCGAGCCGGTCGAGGTCGTACAGCGGGCGGTTGAGCATGGCCGCCAGGCGGTTGCGTGCCAGGCTGATGCCCTTGTTGGTGACGATCGGCACAATGGTCGGTTGCGCCACCCAGTCGCGGTATACCGCCTTGCTGGCCAGTGCCGCGTCGGCCAGTGGCTGCTCGATGACCTTGTTGGCGGCCAGCACGCGGATGTGCGCGTCGGTCAGTTCGGCCAGCTCGAGCCGCCCCTTGGACAGGTAGTGCGACGGCCGGCGCTGGGCAATCATCAGTGACAGCACCTGGCGCAGGGCCAGGCCGCGTGCGGCCATGCTCTCGGGGTCGCTGGCGGTGGAACTCAGGGCCTGGTTGACCTGGTCGAAGTCGGCGCCGTACCACACCCGCAGCCCCTCGGCCATGCCATGCACTTCGCCATGCCCAGGCACTGCCGACAGCGGCACGCTGTTGAGGTAGTCCCGCACGATGCGCTGGCGCGCCTCGGTGGTGTCGGGGCCGCCCTGGTAGGCGCGCACGCTGGCGGAAATCATCTGGCGGATCTTCTCGGCGCCGGAAACGGTCAGGCCGTCCGGTGAGTGGCGGTACTTTTCCAGCTGCGTGGCCAGGGTGCTGCCGCCAGCGGACTGGCCGGGCAGGGCCAGGTACTTGGCCACCTGGCTGTAGGCGGCCTTGGCGAAGCGCGGCCAGTCCACGGCCGGGTTGTTGCGTGTGTCCTTGGTGTCGAGCAGGTCGCGGTTCTCGATGAACAGCAGGCTGTTGACGATCACCGGCGGGATCGCCGCAAAGTCCGGGTACAGGTGTTGCGGGTAGTTGTACTGGTACAGCATGTCGCCGCGGCAGTCGGTGATCGACAGGCCAGCCTGGATTTTCTCGATATAGGGGGCGAACAGCCCATGATCGACGTAGTTCATCAACGCCGGCGAGAACTTCACCTGCTCGCTGATCAGGTAGTCGCGCTTGAGCAGGCGCGGCAGGAATTCGCCCAGCGCGCTGTAGCCCAGGCGTTTGTCGAATGGCCCTTCACCAGGGTAGACGATGGCATCGCTGGGGCCTGGTTGCAGCGAATAGGTGAGGGTGCTGGCCAGCTTGCTGAATTCCCGCGACTGCAGGTTGGAGGTGCGGAATTCGTCATACGCAGCGAAGCCGATGGCCACCAGCGCCACCAGCAGGATGAGGATGATCAGCCGCCACCATAGCCGACGCTGACGGGGGGACTTGGGTTGTGGCGTCTCGGCCGGAGGTATCTCGGGTGCTTCCGTTCTGCTTGGTTCCGATTGCCACAGTGCGCCCATAGTCTTCTATCCGGCCAGGTATTTTCGTCTTGCTTGTCTGAAGCTTAGACGTTGAGCGGGTCAGGTGAAAAATTTGTAAGAGACGGAGAAAAGTGGCGTAGGGCTATGCGGCTTTGGTGTGGGTTTTTTCGTCAGGCGATATTGCTATGGTGGCCAGGAAATTTTGCGGCCGCTTTGCGCCCGATCGCAGGCAAGCCAGCTCCCACAGAGCCCGAGTTCTCGCCAAATTTCTGCATATTTACAGTGAAAACCCCTACAACGGTCTTCCTATACTGCTCGCCCCCTTCGCCTTGCCGGGCGCTCTATTCCGGCACACGGGCCGGCCCACAAGGCCAGCTCGGCAAGCCAACGCCACGCCTATCGGCCTGGCCGGAGCTGCACGAAGGTCAAATCCAATAACAAAATGAGGTTGTATTGCTATGCCAGTCGGCAACCACCCTGCCCACGGCCAGGCCACCGAAGGCGGCCCGCTCAAGCGTGAACTGGGCGAACGGCACATCCGCCTGATGGCGCTGGGCGCCTGTATCGGTGTCGGTCTTTTCCTCGGTTCGGCCAAGGCCATCGAAATGGCCGGCCCCGCCATCATGCTGTCCTACATCATCGGCGGCCTGGCCATTCTGGTGATCATGCGCGCCCTTGGCGAAATGGCCGTGCACAACCCTGTCGCCGGCTCGTTCAGCCGTTATGCCCAGGACTACCTCGGCCCGCTGGCGGGTTTCCTTACCGGCTGGAACTACTGGTTCCTGTGGCTGGTGACCTGCGTTGCCGAAATCACCGCGGTGGCCATCTACATGGGCATCTGGTTCCCCGACGTACCACGCTGGATCTGGGCCCTGGCGGCGCTGGGCAGCATGGGGGCGGTCAACCTGGTGGCCGTCAAGGCGTTTGGTGAGTTCGAGTTCTGGTTCGCCCTGATCAAGATTGTCACCATCATTGCCATGGTCCTTGGCGGCATCGGCATCATTGCCTTCGGCTTCGGCAATGACGGCGTGGCAGTGGGTATCTCCAACCTGTGGAGCAACGGCGGCTTCATGCCCAATGGCGTGACCGGCGTGCTGATGTCGCTGCAGATGGTGATGTTCGCCTACCTGGGCGTGGAAATGATCGGCCTGACCGCCGGTGAAGCACGCAACCCGCAAAAGACCATCCCACAGGCCATCGGCTCGGTGTTCTGGCGCATCCTGTTGTTCTATGTCGGTGCGCTGTTCGTGATCCTGTCGATCTACCCGTGGAACGAAATCGGCAGCCAGGGCAGCCCGTTCGTCATGACCTTCGAGCGCCTGGGCATCAAGACCGCCGCCGGCATCATCAACTTCGTGGTCATCACTGCAGCGCTGTCGTCGTGCAACGGCGGCATCTTCAGCACCGGGCGCATGCTCTACAGCCTGGCGCAGAACGGCCAGGCCCCGGCGGCCTTCGCCCGTACGTCGAAGAACGGCGTGCCGCGCAACGCGCTGCTGCTGTCGATCGGCGCGCTGCTGCTGGGCGTGTTGGCCAACTACCTGGTGCCGGAAAAGGTCTTCGTCTGGGTGACTTCGATCGCCACCTTCGGCGCGATCTGGACCTGGGTGATGATCCTGCTGGCGCAGCTGAAGTTCCGTGCCGGCCTCACCACTGCCGAGCGCAAGGCACTGAAGTACCGTATGTGGTTGTGGCCGCTGAGCTCGTACCTGGCACTGGCCTTCCTGGTGCTGGTGGTCGGCCTGATGGCGTACTTCGAGGACACCCGCGTGGCGCTGTATATCGGCCCGGCGTTCCTGGTGCTGCTGACGGTGCTGTACTACGCGTTCCGCCTGGCGCCGAAAGACGCGCAGGGTGTGGCCAGTACTGCTTCCTGATCTGAAATGGCCGGGGCCGCTTTGCGGCCCTTTCGCGACACAAGGCCGCTCCTACAGGCGACCGCGCCAGCTGCATGGGTCGCGGTCGCCTGTAGGAGCGGCCTTGTGTCGCGATGGGCTGCGTAGCAGCCCCAGGGTTCTATCAGGCTGCCACTTCGCTGTTCGGTTCGAAGCTGTCCGCCCGCGCCAACTGCCACATGCGCGAATAGAACTGCCCGTTCACCTCGCCAGTCAGCAGCTCACCCGGCTTCAGGAACACATGCATCTGCGAGAACAGCTTGATCTCGGTGGCCGAGATGCGCCGTACCAGGTGCTTGGCCTCCAGCTGCGCCGGGTGCTCCAGGCCCGCTGCCGCAAGCATTTCGGCCAGGGCACGCAAGGTATTATGATGGAAGTTCAACACCCGTTGGGCTTTGTCCGGCACCACCAGCGCCCGTTGGCGCAGTGAGTCTTGCGTGGCCACACCGGTCGGGCACTTGTTGGTGTGGCAGCTCTGCGACTGGATGCAGCCGATGGCGAACATGAAGCCGCGCGCCGAGTTGGCCCAGTCGGCACCAATGGCCAGCACGCTGGCAATGTCGAACGCGCTGACGATCTTGCCGCTGGCGCCCAGCTTGATCTTGTCGCGCAGGTTCAGGCCGACCAGGGTGTTGTGCACGAACAGCAGCCCTTCGCGCAGCGGTACGCCAATGTGGTCGGTGAACTCCACCGGCGCCGCGCCGGTGCCGCCTTCCTTGCCGTCGACGACGATGAAGTCGGGCAGGATGCCGGTTTCCAGCATGGCCTTGGCGATGCCCATGAACTCCCACGGGTGGCCCAGGCAGAACTTGAAACCTACCGGTTTGCCGCCAGACAGCTCACGCAGCTGGGCGATGAACTGCATCATCTCGATGGGGGTGGAGAAGGCGCTGTGGCGCGACGGCGATATGCAGTCTTCGCCCATCAGCACGCCACGGGTTTCGGCAATTTCCCGGGTCACCTTGTGCTTGGGCAGGATGCCGCCATGGCCGGGCTTGGCGCCCTGGCTCATCTTGATCTCGATCATCCGCACCTGTGGGCTGCGCGCCTGGGTGGCGAAGCGCTCGGGGTCGAAGCGCCCGTCCGCCGTGCGGCACCCGAAATAGCCGCTGCCCAGTTCCCAGACCAGGTCGCCACCGTGCTCGCGGTGATAGGGGCTGATGCTGCCTTCGCCGGTGTCATGGTGGAAATTGCCCAGCTTGGCGCCCTGGTTGAGGGCGCGGATGGCGTTGGCGCTGAGCGAGCCAAAGCTCATCGCCGATATGTTGAAGATCGATGCCGAGTATGGCTGGCTGCACTGCGGCCCGCCGACGATGACCCGGAAGCTGGCCGGGTCGGCCAATGGCGCCGGGCGCATGGAGTGGCCGATGAATTCGAAGCCGGACTCGTACACGTCGATCAGGGTGCCGAAGGGTTTGTCCGAGGCTTCGTTCTTCGCCCGTGCATACACCAGCGAGCGCTGGGCGCGGGAGAACGGTAGGGCGTCGCTGTCTGCCTCCAGCAGGTACTGGCGGATTTCCGGGCGAATGGCCTCGACCAGATAGCGGATGTTGCCCAGGATCGGGTAGTTGCGGCGTACTGCGTGGCGTTGCTGCAACAGGTCGAACAGGCCGATCAGGCTGAGGATGGCGGTGCTCAGGGTGAACGGCCACAACCATTCGTGGTAGGTGAAGGGCAGGCTCGCCAGGGTGAACAGCACACAGGCGGCGAAGAAGGCATAGCGGCTGAGAAGTGACAGGCTCATACAGGGTCCTTGCGATGGCGCGGTCAGGCTCAGGGCCTGGGGCAAACCCCGACCATAGCCAAGTTGCACGGCTGTGCAAATTAAAATCGGGGTAGCGAAAATCATTCTCGCCAAGCCTTGTGCTGGCTGTACTGGCCCTATCGCCGGCAAGCCGGCTCCCACAGGGATAGCGCATCGCTCACGGCCGATGCGGTCGAGGTGGGAGCTGGCTTGCCGGCGATAGGGCCAGTACCGCAAAAAAGCATTCAGATAGTGTCGCGCAGCAGCTTCTGCCGCCAGCTTTCCTGCTCTTGTGCCGGCGCTTCGACCAGGTACGAATAGTGCCCGGCCACCCGCACCGCCACCGGCACCCCGTCGCGATACAACAGGCGGTTGCCACTCACCGCCGGCACTTTCGCCCCCGGCAGCAGCGACCCGACCAGGTTCAGCGGGTCACTGGCGCTTACCACCACCAGTGCCCCGTCCAATTCACGCTTGCGCACCTGCCGCAGCAGCCCCACCGCCTCCGGCAGGGCGAACTGTTCGCCGGCCAGCCCGGCAATGAAACGCCCGCCACGAATCTCGCCACGCGCTTCCAGCCTGTGATAGCAGCGCAGCAGTTCGCGCCAGGGCGGCAGCACATCGCTTTCGCGCTCCAGCAGGCGCCAGCACACCACGCCATAGCGCCGAAGCAGGGCCCGGGCGATGTGCTCCAGGCGCTGGCTGTCGTCTACAGCGCCCCTGCGCAGCAAGGCCCAGCGCCCGGCATGGGACATGCTGCTGGACAGCGGCGGGTGGCCGCGTCGGCTGTTGCGCGATGTGCGTTTCGCCGCCGGGGTGATCAGGCTGCGCAGGCCGGTGAAGCTGTCGGCCCCTACCAGGCCTGCGCCTACCAGCTCTTGCAAGGCCGTTTCCAGTTCGCTGGGCAGCAGGTGGGCATCGTGTTTCAGCTCGTCGAAGAACAGCGCGCCATGTGCGTTCAGCACCTCGTGGACGCGTTGCGCCCGTGCGCCGAGGCTATCCAAGGCTGGCACGGGAGCAAGACTGCGCCACAACCCAAGATGCTCGCGCGGCAACAGCACCAGCGGTGTGCTCGACAAGGTGTTGCTCGACACGGTCGCCGCCAGCCGGCTCCAGGCGAACTGCCCGCTACGGCAGGCATCGTCGAGCCAGTGCGGGCTGTAGTCCTTGATACGTGCCGGCAGCAGTTCGGCCTCCCAGGCTCCGGCTGCACTCGGGAACCCTTGCAACTGGCCAAGTACCTCGGCCACGGCTTGCGGGCCGCGCAGGCGCGTGTCGTCAGCCAGGTGCTGCCAGTCGAACAGAAAGCGCACGAAGTCCTGCAGGCTGACCGGCTCGATCTCCCGACGCAGGCGTTTGACCGTGTAGCGGTGGATGCGCGCCAGCAAATGGCGCTCGCACCACTGCAATTCGCTTGCGCCGGGGCTGAAATGCCCACGCAGCACATAGCCTTCGGCCTCCAGGCGGGCCAGGGCCTGTTCGATGGCCGGCAGCGGTTTGCCAAGTGCTGCCGCAATCTGCGCACGGGTCAGCGGGCCATGGCCGCTAAGGCGGGCTCGCAGCAGCTCGACCAGCGCAATGTCTGGCTCGATGGCCTGATCGAAGCCTGGCAGTGCCTGCAACGCAGGTTCCACCCGGGAGCCGGGATACAGCACTTGCAGCAGGCTCAACCGCTCACGCGCCAACCACAGCTTTTCATCCACCAGGCGCAAGGCCCGGCCGGCCTTGGCCAACTGCCTGAGCAGCAGCTCCCAGCTGGCATTGCCTTGCACTTCGCCCTGGCTGATGGCCCCCAGGCCCATCAACGCTTCATGCATTTCGTCGGCATTGCCCGGTTGCGGCCAGGCCTCGGCTGCGACGGCGGCAATGGCATCGGCGTCCAGCGCGCCCAGGTCGTCGCCGCTCTGCACTTCGCTCCAGCGCCGGTTGAGCACCGCCTGAGTGCGCCGTTCTTCCAACGGGGCGTCATCCAGGAAGGCATAGGGCCGTGCATTGAGGATGGCCGCCGCCAGCGGCGAAGGGGCGGGCAGGTCGCGGCACAGCAGGCGCACCGTGCCGCTTTCCATACGCCGCAAAAGCGCCAGCCAGCCTTCGCTGTCCATCGCCTCGTGCAGGCAGTCGTCGAGGGTTTGCTCGACCAGCGGATGATCGGGAATCTGCCGCTCGCCGACGATGTTCTCCAGGCAGGCGATCTGATCGGGGAATACGGCGGCAATCAGGTCTTCACTCTTCATCCGCTGGATCTGTGGTGCCACCTTGCGACCGCCGACAAAGCGCGGCAGGGCCATGGTCACGCTGGCGTTCCAGCGCCAGCGCACGCCAAACAGCGGCGCATCGAGCAGCGCCTGGACAAGGATCGGCTCGGCGCTGCGGCTGTTCAGGTAACGCCACACGTCGTCCAGTTCGAAACTGTGGCTGGAGGACAGCGACAGCACGATGGCGTCCTCGCTGGCCGCCGCCTGCAACTCGAAGTTGAAGGTGCGGCAGAAGCGCTTGCGCAGGGCCAGGCCCCAGGCGCGGTTGATGCGGCTGCCGTAGGGCGAATGGATGATCAGCTGAGTACCGCCGGACTCATCGAAGAAGCGCTCCATCACCAGCGTGTCCTGCGAGGGCAGGGCGCCGAGCACTTCGCGGGTGCGGGCCAGGTAGTCGAGCAACTGGCCAGCGGCGGCTTCGTCCAGTTCGAAGGTAGCCTGCAACCATGCCAGCACCTCGGCCTGGTTGTTGTCAGCCAGCTGTTGATCGATCTGCGCCTGCAGCCGGGCCACTGCGGCAGACAGCTCATCGCTGCGCCCCGGCGCCTCTCCCAGCCAGAACGGGATGGTCGGTGGCAGGCCCTGGGCATCCTCCACCCGCACCCGGCCCGGTTCTACGCGCAGGATGCGATAGGAAGCATTTCCCAGCTGGAAGATATCGCCGGCGATGCTTTCCACGGCAAAGTCTTCGTTGACGCTGCCGATGTTCAGCGCCTGCGGTTCGAGCAGCACGGCGTAGTCGGCGTTGTCGGGGATGGTGCCGCCGCTGGTCAGGGCGGTCAGCTGGCTGCCGCGGCGGCCACGCAGGGTACCGCTCACCGCATCGCGGTGCAGGTAGGCACTGCGCACGCCCTGGCGGCCGTTATAGCCCTCGGCGAGCATGCGCAGCAGGGCCTGGTAATGTTGCTGGTCGAGGTCGGTGTAGGGTGTGGCCTGGCGCAGGCAGTCGAACAGGGCCTGTTCGTGCCAGGGCTGGTTGCTGGCTTCGGCGACGATCTGCTGGGCCAGCACGTCCAGCGGCGCCCGGGGAATGTGCAGTTCATCCAGCTCGCCCCGGCGTATGCAGTCGAGCAGGGCCACGCATTCGATCAGGTCATCGCGCGAGGTCGGGAACAAGCGTCCCTTGGGCACGCCATCGACCTGGTGTCCGGCGCGGCCGACCCGCTGCAGCAAGGCTGCGATCGAGCCTGGCGAAGCGATCTGGCACACCAGGTCGATGTCGCCGATATCGATGCCCAGCTCCAGCGATGCAGTGGCCACCAGCACCTGCAGTTGGCCGTTCTTCAGGCGTTGTTCGGCATCCAGGCGTAGCTCCTTGGCCAGGCTGCCGTGGTGCGCGGCAACCGCCTCCTTGCCCAGGCGGTCGCTGAGGTGGCGGGTGATGCGCTCGGCCAGGCGTCGGGTGTTGACGAACACCAGGGTGGTGCGATGTTCGCGCGCCAGGGTGGCCAGGCGGTCATAGACCAGGCCCCAGACATCGGTGGCCATCACTGCACCCAGCGGCACTGGCGGCACCTCGATGGCCAGGTCGCGCTGCCGAGCATGGCCGACATCGACGATTGCGCAGGGGCGGCCGTTGCCGACCAGAAATTGCGCCACCCGCTCGACCGGGCGTTGCGTGGCCGACAGGCCGATGCGCCGCAACGGCCGGTTGCACAGGGCCTGCAGGCGCTCCAGGGTCAGTGCCAGGTGGGCGCCGCGCTTGTTGCCTGCCAGGGCATGGATTTCGTCGACGATCACCGTGTGCACGCTGGCCAGGCCTTTACGGCCAGAAGCCGAGCCCATCAGCACATAGAGCGATTCGGGGGTGGTCACCAGGATGTGCGGCGCCAGCTTGCGCATGGCGGCACGCTCCTTCTGCGGGGTGTCGCCGCTGCGCACGGCGGTGGTGATGCGCGGGGCGTTCAGGCCCTGGTCCGCGATGGCCTGGCTGATGCCTTCGAGTGGGGCTTGCAGGTTCAGGCGGATATCGTTGGACAGCGCCTTGAGTGGCGAAACGTAGACCACCTGGGTTTGCGCTGGTAGCTCGCCCTGGTGCTCCAGGCCTTGGCGGAACAGTTCGTCGAGCACGGCCAGGAACGCGCTGAGGGTCTTGCCCGAACCGGTCGGCGCGGCCAGCAGCATCGACTGGCCCGCATGGATCAACGGCCAGGCCTGGGCCTGGGCATCGGTCACCGTGGCGAAGTGGCGACGGAACCAGGTGCGCACGGCGGGGTGGAACAGCTCGAGCACCGGGTGGTGTTTGGCGGGCAGGTTCATGTGTTGGTTATGGAGGGTGTGGGGCGGGTTGGCAAGGGGCCGTTCGTCTGCCAGATCTGCTATGACCTGTGCCGGCCTCTTCGCGGGTAAACCCGCTCCCACAGGTACTGCGCCGCTCTCTGGCCTTGTGGTGCACTTGTGGGAGCGGGTTCACCCGCGAAGAGGCCGGCACAGGAAACACTGGCCTTGTCAGGCCAGGAACCCCATGGGATCCTCCCCGGCCATTGTTTCAGGTGAGCCCACCCATGCCCAACACCATCCGCATCGCCGCCGCCCTGCTGATCGACCCCCAAGGCCGCACCCTGCTGGTACGCAAACGCGGCACCCAGGCCTTCATGCAGCCCGGTGGCAAGATCGATGCTGGCGAAACCCCGGTGCAGGCGCTGGTGCGCGAGCTGCATGAGGAACTGGGCCTGCACATCGACCCGGCCCAGGCCGTGCACCTGGGCCAGTTCAGCGCCCCGGCCGCCAACGAGCCGGGCTTCGAGGTACAGGCCGAACTGTTCCGCGTCGACAGCGCCGCAGCCGTGCTGCCGGCCGCGGAGATCGAGGAGGTGGTGTGGCTGGCCGCTGACCAGGCACCCGCCATGCAGCTGGCACCCCTGACCCGCGACCTGATCCTGCCGCTATACCGCCAGGCCGTCAGCGCACCGCGCTGACACCATCGAGGGTGGCGAACGAGGTGTCCTTCGCCGTCAGCAGGAAGTCGCGCATGTATGGCGCATCGAGCATGTCGGTGCGCACGGCGGCATAAAGCGTGGCGAACAGGCCTTTTTCACCCAGGCGCTTGCCCTTCACATACCCGCGCGAACTGTACTCGTGCAGCGCCCAGTGCGGCATGCCGCACACGCCACGGCCGCTGGCCACCAGTTGCATCATCATCACCGTCAGCTCCGAGGTGCGCACGGCGGCGGGCTCGATGTCGGCCGGCTCCAGGAAGCGGGTGAAGATGTCCAGGCGGTCGCGCTCCACCGGGTAGGTGATCAGGGTCTGGTCAAGCAGGTCCTGCGGCACGATGTAGGGCTTGCTGGCCAACGGATGCTGGTTGGCCACCGCCAGCATCGCCTCGTAGGTGAACAGCGGCACGTAGGTGATGCCCGCCAGGTCCAGCGGGTCGGAGGTCACCACCAGGTCGAGGTCACCGCGGGCCAGGGCCGGCAGTGGGGCGAAGGCAAAGCCGGAGGCCAGGTCCAGCTCCACCTCCGGCCAGGCGTCACGGAACTGGTCGATGGTCGGCATCAGCCACTGGAAGCAGCTGTGGCATTCGATGGCCATGTGCAGGCGCCCGGCGGTGCCACCGGCCAGGCGCGCGATGTCACGTTCGGCGCCGCGCAGCAGCGGCAGGGTGGCATCGGCCAGTTGCAGCAGGCGCAACCCGGCGCTGGTGAAGCGGATCGGCTTGGTCTTGCGCACGAACAGCGGCAGGCCCAGGCGCTCTTCCAGCTCCTTGAACTGGTGCGACAGCGCCGACTGGGTCAGGTGCAGGCGCTCGGCGGCCTCCACCAGGCTGTCGGCCTCGCGCAGGGCATGAAGGGTTTTCAGGTGACGGATCTCCAGCACAGCTGACTCCGGTGTGTGGACTTGAGGAAACAGGGAATGAGTTGAGTTTCCCTCATGTTGCCGCGCCTGTCGACTGGGCGTACCGCCGCACCGCCTGGCGGGAGTCATCAAACTGTCACTGAACTGTGGCAGCGCGCCCGAACAGAATTCATCAGACTCGCGCTCTACTGGGGATTTGCATTCTGGTGTTTCTTTCATGCGGGCTTTTTGGCTTTTTCTTTTCTTTGTATTCGGCGTACCTGCGAGTTTCGCTGAACAGCGTTGTGACGCCCACGTGCCGGTGCAGCGTGCCGAACTGGGCGCGGTCAGCCTGGTGTATCAGAGCGTCGGTGCGCCACGCGACCCGGCCTTGCTGCTGGTGATGGGCCTTGGCGGGCAGCTGATCCACTGGCCGGACGACGTGGTCGAAGCGTTGTGCCGCCAGGGCTTTCGGGTGATTCGCTATGACAACCGCGATGTCGGCCTGTCACGCTGGAGCCAGCTGCCACCGTCGGCCAACCTCGCGGTCGAACTGCTGCGCTACAAGCTGGGCTTGCCGGTGGCTGCGCCCTATACGCTGACCGACATGGCGGACGATGGCCTGCGCCTGATGGATGCGTTGGGCGTGCGCCAGTTTCATGTGCTGGGGGTGAGCATGGGCGGCATGATTGCCCAGCACCTGGCCGCCATGGCGCCCGAGCGCGTGCGCAGCCTGACGCTGGTCATGTCCAGTTCAGGGGCAGCGGGGTTGCCGGCGCCGGATCCGGCGCTGGTGCAGTTGCTGGCCCGGCGCAGCGCGCCGAACCGCGAAGTGGCCATCGAACAGCAGGCCGACCTGCTGGCGGCGCTGGGTAGCCCCGAGGTGCGTGACGACCGTGCGGCCTTGCTGCAGCAGGCGGCGGTGGCCTATGACCGGGCGTTCAACCCGGAGGGGGCCAAGCGCCAGATCATGGCGATACTGGCCGAGCCGAGCAGGGTCGAGTTGCTGAACCAGTTGCGGGTGCCGACCCTGGTGGTGCATGGCACGGCCGACCCGTTGCTGCCGGTGATGCATGGCGTGCACCTGGCGGCGCATATCCAGGGCAGCCAGCTGCGCTTGATACCGGGGTTGGCGCACCGCTTCCAGGAGCCGTTCAAGGCGCCGTTGCTGGGGGCGGTGTTGCCTTACCTGCAGGCACATCGGCAGGATGTCACGCATATCGCAGGGCTCTGAATCGGCGTTGGCCTCTTCGCGGGCACGCCCGCTCCCACAGGGAATGCACCCGCTTTCAATCATGTGCAATACCTGTGGGAGCGGGCGTGCCCGCGAAGAAGTCTACGCCGATGCAACTCAGTGCATCCGCACCCACAAGGTCACCAACACGGTCGCGGCCATCAGCCAGGCCACCGTGGCCAATGCCAGCGATGCCTCCAGGCGCATGCGGTCGACCAGTACATACAAGGTCGCCAGATACACGAAGTACGGAATGATCGACCACATGCCGAACAGGATGGTGGTCTTCAGGTCGGCAATGCTGCGCCCTTTGCCGACGATGTAGTGGGCAATCAGGGCGAAGGTGGGGAACAGCGGCACCAGCCCGGCGATGTAGTAATTGCGCGTCTTCGACAGCACCGCCAGCAGCACCACCACGCCAGCGCCCAGGGCAGCTTTGAATACCAGGTCCACGTTGTCTTTCCAGGTTGGGGTTGAAGTCAGCCGAGGCCGTATTTCTTCACTTTGTCGAACAGCGTGGTCTTGGCCATGCCCAGCTCCTGGCTGGCCTGGCTCAGGTTGCCGCCGGTACGTTGCAGGGCATCGCCGAGCAGGTTGCGCTCGAACGCTTCCACCGCTTCGGCAAAGCCCAAACCTTGGCTGGCACCACCGCTGGGGCCTTTCTTGAACGCTGGCAGGCCGAGGGCATAGCGTTCGGCGACGTTGCGCAGTTCACGCACGTTGCCCGGCCAGTCGTGGGCCATCAGGCGCGACAAGGTCTGGCTGTCCAGCGCAGGCGTTTCGCGGTCGAAGCGCAGGGCCGACTGCTGCAGGAAGTGTTCGAACAGCTGCAGGATGTCTTCGCGGCGCTCGCGCAGCGGCGGCAGCTCCAGGGTCACCACGTTCAGCCGGTAATACAGGTCGCTGCGGAACTGGCCGCTCTGGCCCATGGCATCCAGGTCGGACTTGGTGGCCGCGATCACCCGGCAGTCCACTGGAATGCTCTGGTTCGAGCCCAGCCGCTCCAGGGTGCGCTCCTGCAGCACGCGCAACAGCTTGATCTGCAGGTTGATCGGCATGCTCTCCACTTCGTCGAGGAACAGCGTGCCGCCGTTGGCGTGTTCGATCTTGCCGATGCGGCGTTTGCCGGCACCGGTGAAGGCGTTGGCTTCGTGGCCGAAAATCTCGCTTTCGAACAGGTTTTCCGGCAGGCCGCCACAGTTCAGTGCCACGAACGGCTGGCCCTGGCGGCGGCTGAAGTCGTGCAGGCAGCGGGCGACCAGTTCCTTGCCGGTACCGGTTTCGCCTTCGATCAGCACGTTGGCCGAGGTATCGGCGACGTTGGCGATCAGTTCGCGCAGGTGCTCCATGGCCGGCGAGCGGCCAATGATGCGCCCCTCCAGGCTGCTTTGTTCGGCCAGCTGGCGGCGCAGGGCCACCACTTCGCGCGACAGCCCGCGCTGCTCAAGGGCGCGGCGCACCACGTCGACCAGGCGCTCCGGGGAGAAGGGTTTTTCCATGAAGTCGTAGGCGCCATTGCGCATGGCGCCGACCGCCATGTCGATATCGCCGTGGCCGGTGATCAGTACCACCGGCAGGCTGCGGTCGCGGGCCTTGAGGCGGTTGAGCAGCTCCAGGCCATCGATGCCCGGCAGGCGGATATCGCTGACGACGATGCCGGCGAAGTCGTCGCCGATGCGCTCCAGCGCCTGCTCGGCGCTGCCCACGCCTTCGCAGGCGATGTCTTCCAGGGCCAGCGCCTGTTGGCAGCCGAGCAGCACATGCGGGTCGTCTTCGACGATCAGGACGGTAAGAGGCGCTTGGTTCATGGGTGCTCTGCCGATTCGCTAGGGGGTGAGACCAGAGGCAGGGCCAGGACGAAGGCCGTGCCGCCGCTGGCGGGGTGCTCGACGTTGAGGCTGCCCTTGGCGGCGGCGGCAAGGCTCGCCGACAGGGTCAGGCCCAGGCCCAGGCCGTGTTCGCCCGGTTTGGTGGTGAAGAAAGGTTCGAACAGGTGCTTGCGCGCCTCGGCGTCGATGCCGTGGCCATTGTCGCGCACCTGCAAACGGTACTTGTCGCCCTGCAGCTCGCCTTCCAGCCACAGTTGCGGCAGCGGCTGGGCGGCCATGGCATCCAGGGCGTTGCCGATCAGGTTGACCAGGATCTGCTCCAGGCGGGTCTGGTCGATGGCCAGCTGCTGGTCCTCGAACTGATTGTGCAGCTGCAGGTGACAGGCGCTGATGCGGTTGGCCAGCACCTGCAGGGTAGCGTCCACCGCCTTGGCCAGCGAGGCCTGGCCGCTGTCGTCACTGCGTCGGGCGAACGAGCGTAGGCTGGCGGTGATGCGGCCCATGCGGTCGATCAGGTCGTTCATGGTGCGCAAGTTGGTGCTGGCGGTTTCCAGTGCCCCGCGCTCGAGGAAGCGCACGGTGTTGCCGGACAGCGTGCGCAGCGCGGCCAGTGGCTGGTTCAGTTCGTGGGCAATGCTGGTGGACATCTGCCCGATGGCGGCCAGCTTGCCGGCCTGTACCAGCTCATCCTGGGCGTGCCGCAAGGTCTGCTCGGCATGCCGGCGCTCGCGAATCTGGCCCTTGAGGCGTTCGTTGCTGGCACGCAGGTCGGCCGTGCGTTCGGTAATCCGTCGCTCCAGCTGGCTGTTGGCTTCCTGCAGGGCCTCGCGGGCTGCCAGGCGGGTGGCGATGACCTTGCGCCGTTCGTTCCAGGCGATGCCGAGGATCGCCAACAAGGCGAAGGCCACGCCCACCAGGATGCCCTGTACCATGGATTCGCGGCGCAGGTCCTGCAGCGGGGTCAGCAGGGTGAAATGCCAGGGCGTGTCGACCAGGCGCCGGGTCTGGGCCAGGTAGGCCATTTCGCGGGCCTTGCCCTGTGCGGTTTCGCTGTTGGCCGGGAAGGTCAGCTTTTCCACACCGTCGGCCAGGGTTTCACGGGCCAGGGGCTGCAGCTCGTTCAGCGGCCACCAGTAGTATTGCAGGCTACGGGCCAGGCGCTCCTTGATCTGCGGGGTCAGCGGGCGTACCGACTTCAGGCGCCGGGCCGGGTCGCTGGAGAGGATGATGATGCCGTTCTCGTCGCTGACGAACGCTTCCAGGCGGGCACGCTGCCAGCGCTCCTCGAGGGTGTCCAAGCGCACTTTGATCACCGCCACGCCAATGATCTTGCCGTGCTCCTCCAGGCCGTGGGCCAGGTAATAGCCGGCCTCGCCGGTGGTGCTGCCGATCCCGTAGAAACGCCCGGGTTCGCCGCGCACGGCGGTCTGGAAGTAGGCACGGAATGAAAGGTCTTCGCCGAGGAACGAGTCGGCATCGCGCCAGTTGCTGGTGGCCTGGACCCGGCCATTGGTGTCGAGGACGAAGATGGCCCGGCTGCGGCTGCGCCGGTTCAGGCCTTCGAGGTATTCGTTGACGATCTGCCGCGAGCCGCCATCAGGGTCGGTGAGCAGGTGCGAGACGCTGTCTTCCAGTTCCAGCAGGCTCGGCAGGTAGGTGTACTTGCTGATTTCGCTCTCGACCGTGCGCGCGTGCAGCTCCAGCTGGCGCTCGCCGTTTTCGCTGAGGGTGCGGATACCGTTGCTCTCGCTGATCAGGTAGCCAGCCATTCCCAGGCCGACCATCAGCAGGATGATCAGTGGCGGCAACAGCAATTGGCGGAGCAGGCGGGATTTCACGGCAGGCTTGGCAGGGAGAAGAAGCGAAGGATCGCATTTCATCACAGTGGCCTTGTCACGACCAGCGCCTGCTGCCCGAAAGGGCAGCGGCGCCGACCGCTTCATTGAAGCAAAATCAGTGTTGCAGGATCTTGCTGAGGAAGTGCTGGGTACGCTCGTGGCGGGCGCTCGGGTTGCCGAAGAAGTCTTCCTTCTGGCAATCCTCGATGATGTTGCCCTTGTCCATGAAGATCACGCGGTTGGCCACCTTGCGGGCGAAGCCCATTTCGTGGGTCACGCACATCATGGTCATGCCTTCGTGGGCCAGTTCGACCATCACGTCCAGTACTTCGTTGACCATTTCCGGGTCCAGCGCCGAGGTCGGTTCGTCGAACAGCATGACGATCGGGTCCATCGACAGGGCGCGGGCGATCGCCACGCGCTGCTGCTGGCCGCCGGACAGCTGGCCGGGGTGCTTCTTGGCGTGGGCACCGAGGCCGACACGGTCGAGCAGGGCCAGGCCCTTCTTGGTCGCCTCCGCTTCGCTGCGGCCAAGCACCTTGCGCTGGGCAATGGTCAGGTTCTCGGTGATGGACAGGTGCGGGAACAGCTCGAAGTGCTGGAACACCATGCCGACGCGCGAACGCAGCTTGGGCAGGTTGGTCTTGGGGTCGGCGATCGAGGTGCCGTCGACCACGATGTCACCTTTCTGGAACGGCTCCAGGGCGTTGACGCACTTGATCAGGGTGGACTTGCCCGAGCCCGACGGGCCGCATACCACCACCACTTCACCCTTCTTGACCTCGGTGCTGCAGTCGGTCAGTACCTGGAAGTCCCCGTACCACTTGTTGACGTTCTTGATGGAAATCATACGGTGATCCTTTTTTGCAGGCGCTTGACCAGCCACGAAGCGGAGAAGCTGATGAGGAAGTACACGACACCGGCGAAGATCAGGAACTCATGGGAGCGCCCGATGATGTCGCCGTTGGAGCGTGCCGAGTTGAGGAAGTCCACCAGGCCCACGGTGTATACCAGCGAGGTGTCCTGGAACAGGATGATGCTCTGCTGCAGCAGCAGCGGGGTCATCTTGCGGAAGGCCTGGGGCAGGATGATCAGGCGCATGGTCTGGCCGTAGGTCATGCCCAGCGCCTGGGCGGCGCCCATCTGGCCCTTGGAGATCGACTGCACGCCGGCGCGGACGATTTCGCAGAAGTACGCGGCCTCGAACATCATGAATGCCACCACGCAGGAGGTGAAGGCACCCACCGGGGTGTCCTCGCCGGTGATCCAGCGCAGCACGAACGGTACCGCCAGGTAGAACCAGGTAATTACCAGCAGCAGCGGGATCGAGCGGAAGTAGTTGACGTAGGCGCCGGCCACGTTCGACAGCAGCTTGCTCGACGACAGGCGCATCAGGGCCAGGATGGTCCCCAGCACAATGCCGCCGACCACGCCCATGACCATCAGCTGCAGGGTCATGACCATGCCTTCCCACAGGGCAGGCAGGGCCGGGATGATTTCGCTGAAATCCATGTCCATTTATTTGCCCCCTACGGAAATCAGGCCGGGCACCGAGACTTTCTTCTCGACCATGCGCATCAGCAGCATCAGGCCCATGTTCAGGGTGAAGTAGATCAGCGTGGCCAGGGTGAAGGCCTCGAACAGGTTGGCCGAGAATTCGGCGGTCTGCTTGGTTTGTGCCAGCAGTTCCATCAGGCCGATCAGCGACGCCACCGACGAGTTCTTGAACACGTTCAGGAATTCCGAGGTGAGCGGCGGAATGATGATCCGGTAGGCTTGCGGCAGCAGCACGTTGGTGTAGATCTGCGACAGGCTGAAGCCCATGGCGCGGGCGGCGGCTTCCTGGCCACGGGGCAGCGCCTGGATGCCGGTACGCACCTGTTCGCACACGCGGGCGGCGGTGAACAGGCCCAGGCAGATGACCACGCTGATCAGCGCCGAGGTGGTCGGGTTGAGGTCCTGCTTGAACCATTCCTGCAGGCCTTCTGGCAGCAGGTCCGGCACCAGGAAGTACCAGATGAACAGCTGCACCAGCAGCGGTACGTTGCGGAACAGCTCCACGTAGGCGGTGGCGATACCTGCTACCACACGGTTCGGCACGGTACGCATGACACCGAGGACCGAGCCCAGCAGCAAGGCGATGATCCAGGCGGAGATGGCGATGGCGATGGTCCAGCCCAGGCCGGTGACATACCAGTCCAGATAGGTTTCGCTGCCCACGCCGGTGGACTTGAAGAACACGCCCCAGTCCCAGTTGTAATTCATCGGGATTTCCCCTCAGACGATTGTTTCACGGGCACCTTCGAGCATCCGAGAGCGCTTGGCGCCCTCGGATGAAAGGTTAGACACTAATGAGTGGCCTGCAGTATTGATTGGTGCTGTTGAGCACCAGGCCACTATCTGAGAGTCAGGACTTCTTCTCGTCCGCAGCCTTGTCGGTCGGCTCGGCGATCAGTTTCTTAAGCTCGTCGCTCATCGGGAACTGCAGGTTCAGGCCCTTTGGCGGGATTGGCTGCTGGAACCACTTGTCGTAGCTCTTGTTGACTTCGCCCGACTTGAAGTAGCCGACGATGGCGTCATCGACCGCTTTCTTGAAGGCCGCGTCATCCTTGCGCACCATGCAGCCGTAGATTTCGTACGACTGCGGGGTACCGGTGATGACCCAGTCCGACGGCTTGCGAGCCTTGGCCATTTCGCCGGCGAGCAGGGCGTCGTCCATCATGAAGGCCACGGCGCGGCCGCTTTCGAGCATATTGAAGGCTTCACCGTGGTCCTTGGCGGAAATCACGTTCATCTTCATCTGCTTGTCGGCGTTCATCGCCTTGAGGATGCGCTCGGAGGTGGTACCGGCGGTGGTCACCACGTTCTTGCCGGCCAGGTCCGGGAAGTCCTTGTATGCCGGCTGACCGTCCTTGACCTTGGTCAGCAGGCGGGTACCGACTTCGAAGATGCCGACCGAGAAGCCGACCTGCTGCTGGCGCTCGACGTTGTTGGTGGTGGAGCCGCACTCGAGGTCCACGGTGCCGTTCTGCACCAGCGGGATGCGGGTCTGGGAGGTTACGAGGTTGTAGCGGACCTTGATGTCCGTGCCCAGCTGCTTCTTCAGGGCGTCGACGACAGCCATCTGGATGTCATGCGAGTAGCCCACGGGCTCGGGCTTGCCGGCCAGGTAGGAAAACGGGATGGAGGAGTCGCGGTGGCCCAGGGTGATGGTGCCCGAATCCTTGATCTTCTTCAGGGTGCCGGTCAGTTCTTCGGCCATGGCCGGCGAAGCGATCACAGCGGCCGCGATGGCGGCGCCCAGCAATTGACGAACGATGCGCATCAAATTTTCCTCGACGTGTTTGTTTTTTTTATGGAGCCGTTGGCGGACTCTTCGTTCAACGAATACAGAAATAAACGATTGCATTCGGCTACCAAGTGTAGAGCATGAGTCGTGCCAAGCCCTGTGTTCGATGATAACGCCGCGAATTTGCTGGGAATCAATCTTTTTTGACCATTGTATGACGGTGAGTTTCGTGCGCATTTCCGAACGAATTGTTTTCGGTCATTCGGAAATCCGAACGCATATATCGTTACACGCTGCCGCTACCAACCCGGTCAGGCCACGGTCCAGGCAGCCTGACCGGGGCAGCGTTCGTGGATCAGCGCTGAAGGGGGGGGGCCACGTCAGCCAACCTGGAACGTGCCCACGCCTCGGCCGTCAAACGGCGAATCAAAGTTGATTCTTCTGCTGCCAATTCGTGCATCAGTGATCTGGCACGTTCTTCGTAGTCGCCTTCCTGGCCCGCCGTGGCCTGCGCTTCGAGCGCTTCCATCCGATCGTGGTAAGGCCCGGCCATCGCCTCGAAACGCTCCGCATAGGTTTCACGCAGGTAGGTCTGCCAATAGGGGCGGGCGGCGAGCGCATCCAGCATGGGTAACGTCTCGTAGGTGCCCAGCACTTCCAGTTGCGCATCGTTCAGGTCTGCGGACGTCACATGCGCGTACGAAGCGAAATGCATTTCATCGGGCGGTACTGGCAGGTCGAGGGCGTCTGCAAGGCGCAAGCGATAGAACAGGCGGACTTCGATTTCATCCGGCTTGCGCCCTGCCTGGCGCAAGCGCTGGACATGGCGATTGGCAATGGCATCCAACAGGTCGAGACGATGCAACTGCTCCCCCAAGTGCAGCAAGCTTGTCTCTCTCATTGCAGCAGGTACGCCTTCGATGCCCTGATAGGCCATGACGCCGACTTCCATCTGGTTGAGCATCAGCAGCAGGCGGTCATCGCAGCTGCGTGGTCCATCGGCTTCGCGAAACAGCTGTTCGCGCAGCGCTTCGTTGTTTTCGCAGGCTTCCAGGATATGCCAGGCGCGCCGACGATAATGGCGAGGATTGTCCTGAAAGTCCTCGCTTTGGGCGAAGTCGGCCAGGAACCGGAACAGGCCTGCCGAACCAGGCTCTTCGATCAGGCGGTCCCAGGCTGCCTCGCGTTGAGCGCGCAGCAGCTCGTTCCTGGACGCTACCCAATTGGCGCGGGTGTCCTCGTCGATCACCCCATGTGTGTAGCTGGCGCTGCCCCTGCCACCGGCATCGGTGACGCCGCGCGCTTCGTCGAGGTACTCGATACTGCTTTCGCTCAAGGGGTTGTCGTGCAGGTTGAGACGCTGCAGACGCAGGCGCAGCCCGCGCATTTCCCGCTGTAGCTCGCTGATCCTGTTGTCGCGCAGATCGACATGGGCGCGCATCGTTATCAACTGGTGAATCTGGCTGATGTCTGCCTGGCCCGTGGCGCGCAGCTGCAGGTCACGCACATGCGGCAACGCCGATAGGTCAGGCAAACCATTGAGCGGGTTGTAGCTCAGTATCAGCGTATCGAGGCGCTGCAGTTGGGCCAGGCGGTTGCTTGCCGTCTGGTCCAGGGTGATCCGGTTGTTGCCAAGGTTCACGCGTCGGAGCTGGGTAAGGCTTTCGATACCCTCGGGCACCTGGGTCAGCCGGTTGCCGCTGAGGTCCAGATCGACGATGTTGGGAAAACGCCTTAGGAATTGGGCATCGATGTGTTCCAGATGCATGTCGCGCAATGTCAGCCGGCGCACATGCCCGTATTCGATGCCTGCTGGCAACGCTGGCAGTGTCGGTACGGACTCACCGTCTATGAACAACTCGTACTGGTCGTTGCCATCCACCAGCTTGCGCCGCCAGCTGCGGCGAAGGGCGTCCACGATACGGCGGCGACGGATGGCGTCGACCGGCGACTGCCAGTCGGCCTGCCAGGCCCGTAGCGTCTCGCGTAGTTCGCCAAGTTGGCGTTGCAGCATCTGATAATGGCTCCACAGGTTTTCGCCTCGCTGACGCACGGCGTTCAGGTAAGCGTCCAGTTGCAGTTCGCTCAGAGTCGGGAAGATCTGATGGATACCTTGGCGAATGGCTTGCCGGCTGCTTTCGCCGCCACCGCTCAGTGGGTATCCAAGCCTTCCATCGGCAAAGCGCCTGGGCGGCCGCAGATTGGTACCGATCCGGGGGAGCCCGAGGATTTCCGCCGTGCGTTGCCGATCCTGTACCGCGGCCACAAGGAGTTGCTGACGGAGCTGCCTGGCCTGCAAGTTGCGGTTTCCAAGCTTGGTTTTCTGCTGCTCGTCAAAGGTGCGCAGTACCGTTTCGAGCAAGGTACCGTTGGCCAGGTGATTCGCGTCATTGGCCAGCCTGTAGCCGTCTGGTTGCCGCACGATGATCGACACCTGGCTGTTCTGCGTATCTGGGCTTGCATACAACAGGCGACCTTTCTGGTGACCTTCACGCAGTTCCACACGCAATGCGGCCGGCCAGGGCGCTTGGCGCTCGATCAGCCCCATCGCCAGTTTTTCGCTGTCGGCTGTACCCAGCGCCGCCAGGCGCATGCCAAGGCAAGCCCGGTCGATACGGCTGTCCCGCTCATACCAGCGGGCACGTTCCGCCATGCCCAACGGCACACGCCCGGTTGCCTGGAGTTTTTCCAGCTGGGAGGAGCTGCTGTGCTCGATGATTTCCTGGGCACCCCTCGGTGAGAGGTACCTGAAGGCATTCATCAATGTTCTCTGCTCATCGGAAACAGCCTGGCGACGGGCGAGCAATTGCTCTTCGAAGGCCGCGCCGCGTAGCTCCGGGTGGTCGGTATGCAATGCGATACGTTCGTGGATGTCGAGCAGCCGCGCCGGCGGTGAGGCGTGTTCCTGGCACAGTTGGCGTAATTGCTCCGTGGAAAAACCGGTGACATCCAGCAACATGCTGGCGCTCGACTCCTGAAGTTCACCCAGGTGGTTGCCTTGCAACCCCTGCAGCAGTACCGACGCGTTTTCCTCGGATGGGAAGTAGTGAGGAGAGCGAGCCAGTTTGATTTTGCCTTCAGGTAGCGGCCTTGGGGCCAACCCGTCGACAAAAGGTACCCGCCGTATTGCCTTTATCGCGCCTGCGCTGGCGCCGGCTAAAACCAGGCCCTGGGCCACGGTGAACAGGTGATCCAGGGCCCCTTGGCGATCACCCAGTTGCCAGTCCTGATAGCCTTCGTAGACCTCGTCCAACATTTGCGCAGCGCTCAGCACCAGCATCAGGTCGCCTACGACGGGTACGACGAATGCAACCAGCCCCAGCAGGTCCAGCCCTGCGCTGAGCATGGCCTGCAAGCGCCTGTGCCTGCTTAGACGGTCTTCCTGATCGGTCGCTACGGCCAGGTAGGCGGCATCGTCGAAGATCCTGGTGATCAGCAACGCCTGCACGTGGGCGAACACATCACCGCTCACGGCAAGGTTGCGCCCGTCTAGTTCCGGGGTGTGCTCCTTTGGCGATGCAGCCAGGGCCCGCGAGAGCGCCTGGTCGAACTCGCTCCTGTCCTGCGCCTTGACGAAACGCCGCAGAAAGGTCTGGAACGACCGGTGTTCGAGGCGCCTGGCAAGGTCGTCGTAGAGCTCGCGCCACGAGTCGTAGAAACGCAGGCTTCGGTCAGGGTCATCAGGGATCCAGACGATAATCTCATCGAGGGCGGAATCTGGCAGCGGTCGCCATTCGAGCGCGATGATGCCGACCATGCACTTGCCCAGCACATACAGTTGGCGCGGGATCAGGCTGCCTTTGCCATGCACCGGCTGGGCAGGGGTCGCAAGCACGGGAAGCAACCGCAGCAGATCCTGCTCATCCAGTTGGCCCTTGAGCCTGCCTTCATGAAGCGCGGCTCGCATGCGCGAACGAATACCGCGCTGAAACTGCTGTTCCACCTTGATTCGCGCCTGATCCGCTGGTTGGCCTCGGCCCGCTCTGGGTTTGAGGATGCGGTTCAGAAGGGCTTGGTATCGTCCGCCGATGTCCAGCGTGCGGCACAGACTGGCAAAGCGCTCGAACGTCATCGCCAGGCGCCTGCCCTTTTCGTCCACCAGATGTGCCTTGCGCAGCCACCAGGGCTGGGTTTCGTGTGCTTCGAAGTTGTGTAGCGCGGCGGCTAGCAGGCTCTGACGTGTGGTGTAGGTGATGCTGGGTTGGTAGAGCTTTTCTGCGGCAGAGGGCAACTGAAACGCTTCGCTGACGACCACGTAGGTGGACCGAGGGTCGATCTCCCCGAGCCCTTCTGCAAGCAAGACGCCTTCGAGCAGAGGGACGGCGAACTGTTCAATATCCGGTATCGAGGCAAGCAGATGTTTGAGGCTGTCGGCTGCCTGTTGCTGTTCGCTCAAGGCCTCGCGATAGGCTTCACGGTGCTGTGCATCCGCGCGGGTCAACCAGTCAGGAAGCTGCTGCGCGATCAGATGGTCGATGGAGTCGGACGGGATACTTTCGATGGGCGGCACGTGGTGATCTCCAGGGCTGAAAAAGCCACCAGAGCATCACGCTGGGAACCTGGCTTGGCGGTAGATAGTGCTGCGCTGAGCTGCCTGTGGTGCCGCCAGGGGCGTTGACGGCCAGCCGGGAAACCAAGGTTCGAACCATGAGCATTATCTAGTGCCCATGCCCGGTGCGCAGGTGTTGAGGTGGCCGCCCATTGCCGCTGGAGACACCACATGACATCCGTTGAATTCCCCCCTGACTCGATCGATACGCTGATTGCCCGCCAGTTGCCCGATTGGCTCACGCATGCCCCAGCCGACCGACGGAGCACTTTCCTGAAGGCCTTGCGCAAACAGGAACAGACCACCCGTAACCTGGGCGAGGTGCTACACAAGATTCCATCGCTGGAAGCGTTTGCCCGGCAACTGCTTACCGCTGGCCTGCAGCAAGCCGGGGTCAGCAATGAGCAGGCGTGGCGTTGGCAGGTGTTCCAGCAGGAATCGAAGTTCCAGCCATCCGTGCAGCCGGGGATACGCAAGGCATACCCTGTCAGTTGGTCTACACGCAATTTGTTGACCGCCGCGCTGCACAACTATCACGTCAACGAGACAAAGGCTGACTCCCTGCGAAAAGCCTATTTCCTGGACGGGAATGGCAGCAGGCTGCCATTGAACTTCGAGGCGTTCGCGAAGCTGTGCCGGCAACTGGATGTGGGTGGAAGATATCAGGCCAAGCTCGATACCTACCTGAAGCCGAGTGATCCACAAGGCGCCGCGCCAGGTCAGGCCGAGCGCGAGGTACACAAACTGTTCGAAGACAATCAGCGCGCGCATTTTCAGGTCGCTGTGTACATGGCTTTGTTCAAGGGCGCGCTGGACGAACGCAGCTATCTGCAACTGTTGCCATTGTTGGCTGAAACCCCGGTGGTGCCGGCATTGCCCCAGGTGACCACGGCGCGGCAGCTCTATCTGCTGGGGAAATGCATCCGCGGTGTAGTGGCCCTTGAGGTGGCACAGGCAGGCGGCGATGGTATCGAGGGGGTCATTGCCTGGATTCCCGGCGATCCGATCACCCCTGTCGCTCGGTTTGCAACCTGGCAAGCCCTTTACGCCGCACTGGCCGTTCGTTTGCAGAGCCCGGGCTACCGTGCATTCTTCGCTCGGTTTGTCAGTGAGCGGGACAGAGGCCGTTTCTTTACCCTGTTGACCGAGCGCCTGGTGAAGAGGGCGGGTTCGGCTATCGAACTCGATGGTCGCCACCTGGCTGTCAGTGAACCGTTGTACGTACACCTGCGACGCTTGCAGATCGGCAAGATCTACGACGATGCCCGCCTGCTTGCCGTGCCCACGGGCGATGAAGACCAGCAGGCGCGCAACGAGCGGTTCAACGCCTATGCATCGCTGGGGTTGGACCTGCTCAACCTGGCGGGCCTGTTCGTGCCGGTGCTTGGGGAGGCATTGCTGGCGGTGGCTGCGGTGCAAGTGGCTTCTGAAGTCTATGAGGGCTACCAGGACTGGCGCATCGGGGACCGCGAGGGCGCGCTGGACCACCTTTTTGGTGTGGCGGAAAACGTCGCCGCCGGCCTGCTCCTTGCCAAGGGCGGCGCGGCAGTGATCCAGGGCTTGAAGCGGGTCGCCTTCGTCGATGGCCTCGTACCGTTATCTGATGGCCTGGGCAAGGTAAGGCTGTGTTCGCCAAGTCTCGAAGGATATGGCGTGGATGCTGCCGAGGCGAAATTGGCCGACGCTTCCGATTACCGTCTGCTGCGCAGTGAAGAGTCGGCCTTTCAGGTCTGGGACGATCCGCAGGAAGGGATACCGCGTCTTCGTCACCCGGACCGCGCCGAGGCATTTGCGCCGTGGGTGGAGGACAACGGCGGTGGTTGGCATCATGCGCTCGAGCAGCCTCAGCGTTGGCAGGGCGCTGCTCGCCTGATGCGGCGCCTGGCGGCGAGCCTGGCAGAAGTGCCTGATGACACGGCGCACCAGCTGTTGCAGATCACCGGCCTGAAGCTGGAGCAGCTTCGCCGGCTGCGTGTAGAGAATGCTCCGGCTCCGGGCCGTTTGCTGGACGCCTTCGAGTTCCATCAATTGCATGAGCAGATGCCATTGTTACGGGGGGCAGCGCTTGATCGCGTCTTCACCGAGCGCCAACCCAAGCCCAGTGCCGAGGCAGCTGCCGTGCTTGTGCGTGACTTCCCCACATTGTCTGCGCACGCGTTGGACGAGTTGCTTGGCCAGGCTTCTGGTGTGCAACTTGATAACCTGTCCCAAGGTCGGCGAGTACCGCTGGCGCTGGCGGAACGTGCGCGCTGGCTACTGCATGACAGTCGTCTCGATCGGGCCTGCGCCGGCGTGCGCCTGCTGCGCGCGGCCAATGCAGACAGCGAGGCCTTGGCGTTGGGGCTCGTATCGGAAGCCGCCCCGTGGCCGGAATCGGTTCGCGTGGAGCTGCGTGAGGCGCAGCTAAACGGCCGGCTCTTGATGGCTTTCGGCGCGGAGCAAGCTGCTGACGTGCGTTGCATCGTCAGAGGCGAGCAGGGATACCATCTTGCTGACGCTGCCAGCCAGAGTCTGGAGCTTTCACAAGCGCTGCTGCGCCTGCTCGAGGACGATCAGAAAGGGCTGCTCGGCGGTATCGAAGGGGAGCAGGGCCTGCGTGATTCCCTGGCTACCCTGGCCGCTGCCGACCGTGAACGGGCCGCGCGGCTGATCGGCTTGACGCCGGTCGGGCAGGGGCTGCGCCCGGTGCACAGATTTGCCGACGGGCGCATCGGGTACCCTCTCAGTGGCCGTGCCGAAAGCAGCCGGCAGGCAATCAGAAGCGGTATTCACCAGGTTTTCCCGACGTTGACCGATGAGCAGATGGACGCCTACCTGGCGGAGCTCATGCAACACTCGACAGGGCTATGGGAACACTTCAGCCAGCTCCAGCAGCAGCTTTCCCGGTTGCGGGAGGCATTGCATGGTTGGTGCGCCGAGGCTCCAGGGGTACTTGAGTATGCCAGGCGACGCAGGGTGGCCCGGCAGGTACGGCGAAGCTGGCGGCGGAAAATAACCAATCACGCCGGCGAATATGTTCTGACAATCGACGGAGAGCGGCTTGGCTCCCTGCCGGTGTTGCCCGCTGGGCTGGATTTCGGACACGTCAGCAGGCTGGTGCTGCGCAACATGAACCTGAGCGAAGTCGGTGCAGACTTCCTGTCACGTTCCGGCAACCTGATCGAGTTGGATCTCGGTGGCAATCGTCTCGAGCAAGTGCCTGTCGGGCTCGAGCGACTGGCGCGTCTGCTGCGTTTGAACCTTTCCGGCAACCGTATCGTGATGAATGTCGCCAGTGAACGGCGCCTGGCCAGCGTGGGGCGGCTGACGATGCTGGACCTGAGCCACAACCCGTTGGGGCGCGCACCTGTGCTGACTGGCTTGCACCAACTTACTGATGTTCGGCTGCGCGGCGCAGGCCTGGAGACGACGCCCGCGGACGTGATCCTGCGTGGGCATGTGGACTTGAGGGAAAACCGTATCCGCCAGTTGCGACAGGAACTGAACGGATTGGGCGAGCGATTGCAGTCGTTCAGCCTGCATGACAACCCGCTCGATGCCCAGGGCGAGGCCGCGCTTGATCTGGCTACCGGTGTTGACCGCGCTGGCATCAGGGGTGGTGGCTCGTTCCGCCATCGTGCTGTTGACCACGCTGTCCGCGATGCCTGGGTCGGCAAAGACGGCGCATTGAAAGCGCCCAGGGCCGCATTGTGGGAGTCGTTACACCAGGAGCCCGATGCGCAAGGGCTGTTCCAGTTTCTTGCGGACTTTCTCGACAGCGACGATTTTCATGAACATCCCGGTTATTTCCGTAAACGCATCTGGCGCATCCTTCAGGCATGCGAGCAACATGAGCAGCTGCGGTTGCGGGTGTTTGCCGAGGCCTCGTCCCCCCGCACCTGCGAAGACCAGATGCTGTTGATTCTGGAGCAACTGGAGTTGAGCTTGCTGGCGGAGCGGGTGAGCAGCCGTGTTCCACCGGCGGAACTGGAAGGAGGGCTGGTTCGTCTGGGGCGGCAACTGGCTCGCCTGGATGCCGTCGACCGGTTCGCCGCTGCGCACATCAGGCAGTTGCGCAGAGTGGATGCGTCGATCGTGGACGATATCGAAACGAGGCTTTTTTTCAGGCTGCGCCTGCGGCAGCCGCTTGACCTGCCAATCGTGCCGGACACGATGCACTTCGAAGAATTCGCGAGAGTCACCGAGCAGGACCTGCGCAGCGTTCAGAATAGTGTGCTGGAAATGGAAAACCGAGAGGAGCTGATCGTCTCGCTCGCCCAGCGCCCGTTCTGGGAGGTGCATGTGCGCCAGCGTTACCCGGGTCGCTTCGACGAGGTGCGGCAGCGCTTCGACCTGCGTTTGGAACAGATCGAGGCGGACCTGGCCGCGCAGCGCATCGATGAATGGACCCACGTACAACGCGGCAGAACGGTCATGAGTGATTATCAGGTTGCCGAACGTGACTTGATCAGCACTCTGGCCAGGGAAGCCTATGACCGGTTGAACCTGTGACTGCAGCGGTTACGCACCCGGTGCGCACTCACGGACGGCTTGCTCGCCGTTCCGTGGGTGCGGGCAGGCCATGGGGTCACGCTGCCTGGGTGCGCGCCTGCTGCTCTCGTTGCAGGTAGTCTGCAAGCACCTGTTGTTCGCCCGCGCTGGTGAACAGGCCCAGCTTGGTGCGGCGCCAGAGAATGTCTTCAGCGCTGCTGGCCCATTCGTTGCTGGCGAGGTAGTCCACCTCTCGAGCGAACAACCCACCACCAATTGCCTGGCCCAGGTCTTCCGGCCCTTGCACGCCATCCAGCAACTTCCATACGCGGCTGCCATAGGTCAGCACCCAGCGCCTGGCGATATCGACCGGCAACCAGCCACAGCGCGCCAGCACCGCATCGACCAGAGCCTGCACCGTGGTCATCTGCTCACCACCTGGTAGCGGCGCGCCAGCTGTCCAGCTGCCGCGCATCTGTGGGAAGTGCGGCTTGAGCTCGGCCATGGCCGACTCGGCCAGTTTGCGGTAGGTGGTCAGCTTGCCACCGAATACCGACAGCAACGGCGCTTGCCCTTCACTGGCGGACAGCGCCAGGGTGTAGTCGCGGGTGACCGCGGACGGATTGTCCGATTCGTCGTTGCACAGTGGGCGCACGCCGGAATAGGTGTGCACGATGTCGCTGCGGCTGATCTGGTGGTTGAAATGGGCGTTGACCACCTTGAGCAGATAATCGGTTTCCTGCTCGGTGATCGCGACTTTGGCGGGGTCGCCGCTGTATTCGCGATCGGTAGTGCCGATCAGCGTGAAGCGCTCCAGGTACGGGATGCAGAAGACGATGCGCTGGTCTTCGTTCTGCAGGATGTAGGCATGTTCGCCTTCGTACATGCGCGGCACGATGATATGGCTGCCCTGGATCAGGCGGATGCCATAGGGGGCATCGAGCTTGAGGTCATCCTTGATGAAGCTGGCCACCCACGGGCCGGCGGCATTGACCAGGGCACGGGCGCGAATGGTCTGCAGGCGGCCGTCAGCGTGCTGCAACTCCACCTGCCACAGGCCATCCACACGCTCCGCACGCAGGCAGCGGGTACGGGTATGGATATGGGCACCTTTTTCCCGTGCGGCCATCGCATTCAGCACTACCAGGCGGGCATCGTCCACCGCGCAGTCGGCATATTCGAAGCCACGGCTGATTGCAGGCTTGAGCGGGTAGCCCGGGCCGAAGCGCAGGCTGCGCGAAGCACCCAGGCGCTTGCGCTTGCCGAGGTGATCGTAGAGGAACAGGCCGGCGCGAATCATCCAGGCCGGGCGCAAGTGCGGGCGGTGCGGCAGCACGAAGCGCATCGGCTTGACGATGTGCGGGGCTTTGGCCAGCAGCACTTCGCGCTCGGCCAGCGCTTCACGTACCAGGCGGAACTCGTAGTGCTCCAGGTAGCGCAGGCCGCCGTGGATCAGTTTGCTGCTGGCCGACGAGGTGTGCTGGGCCAGGTCGTCCTTTTCGCAGAGGAATACCTTCAGGCCACGCCCGGCGGCGTCGGCAGCGATGCCCACGCCATTGATGCCGCCGCCGATCACGGCGAGGTCATAGCAGTCGGCGACTGGGGGCTGGGACGAAACGGGCTGGGACACGGGCAAGGCCTCCTGGGGCTGTTCACATCGAATATGAACATTGATGTTCGTTTTCGAAAATACTAGCGCAACAGAAAGCCGGTCGCCAGTCAGTCTTTATAGAAAAAACTGATCAGATGACAATGAAATGAACATTTACGAAAATTTTGGATGATCGGTTTGAAAGGTGTGGCGCCTGTGGGATCGAGCCCGGCGCGGACGACGCTCGATCTCACAGGCGCGACAAACCTTGCGGCATGCGCCTGTCAGCCCTCAAACCACCTCAAGCCGGATCTTGTACTGGTTCAGCAGCTGGGTGAGGGCGGGAGTTGGCGCCTGGTCGGTCACCAGGCAGTCGACCAGGCTGATCGAGCCCATGCGCACCATGGCGTTGCGCCCGAACTTGCTGGAGTCGGCGGCAAGGACCACTTGACGGGCATTGGCAATGATCGCTTGGGACACCCGCACTTCCTGATAGTCGAAATCGAGCAGGCTGCCGTCTTCGTCGATGCCGCTGATGCCCACCAGGGCGAAGTCGACCTTGAACTGGTTGATGAAGTCGACACTGGCCTGGCCGACAACGCCGCCATCACGGCGCACCGTGCCACCTGCCACCAGCACTTCGAAATCGTCCTTGGCGGCAAGGATCGCGGCCACGTGCAGGTTGTTGGTGATGACTTTCAGGTGGTTGTGGTTGAGCAGCGCCCGGGCGATGGATTCGGTGGTGGTGCCGATATTGATGAACAGCGAGGCATGGTCGGGAATCTGCCGGGCCACGGCTTCGGCGATGCGTTGCTTTTCGTCACGCATCTGGTCGGCGCGCATGGCGTAGGCGGTGTTCTCGATGCTCGAATCGTAGGCCGCGCCCCCGTGGTAGCGGCGTAGCAGATTGAGCTCGGCCAGCTGGTTGATATCACGGCGGATGGTTTGCGGTGTGACGACGAACAGCTGCGCCATTTCTTCGATACTGACGTAACCGCGTTCGCGCACCAGTTCGAGGATTTGTTGTTGGCGAGGGGGCAGATTCATGGGCGGTCCTTTGGGGCTGCCGGACAAATGCTGCAATGATGCCGTAGGACGCGGACTACGACCAGTAGACTATCGGGGCTGCTGTTTCACGCGATCCCTTGTGGGAGCGGCCTTGTGTCGCGAAAGGGCTGCAAAGCAGCCCCAGCAATTTCAACTATTGCGCATCAATGCTGGGGCCGCGTTGCGGCCCTTTCGCGACACAAGGCCGCTCCCACAGGTACAGCGACAACCCCGAGATCAACGCTGCACCCACAGGATTTGGGCAAGCTATCGCGCCAGGGATCAGGCCTCGTGATCTTCCCAGTCGCGGGTACGGTCGACTGCCTTCTTCCAGCCTGCGTACAGCTTCTCTTTCTGCGTTTCATCCAGCTGCGGGCTGAACTCGCGCTCGATGATCGCCTTGTCGCGCAGTTCGTCCAGGCCGCTCCAGAAGCCACAGGCCAGGCCTGCCAGGTAGGCCGCACCCAGCGCGGTGGTTTCGCGCATCTTCGGCCGCTCCACGCAGGTGCCGAGGATGTCGGCCTGGAACTGCATGAGGAAGTTGTTGGCCACCGCACCGCCGTCCACGCGCAACTCGGACAGGCGCTGGCCGCAGTCCTGCTGCATGGCGTCGAGCACGTCGCGGGTCTGGTAGGCGATCGATTCCAGAGCGGCGCGGATGATGTGGTCCACCTTCACGCCACGGGTCAGGCCGAACAGTGCACCACGGGCATATGGGTCCCAGTACGGGGCACCCAGACCGGTGAAGGCTGGCACCAGGTACACGCCGTTGCTGTCCTTGACCTTGCTGGCGAAGTATTCGGTATCCAGTGCGTCGTTGACGATCTTCAGTTCGTCACGCAGCCACTGCACGGTGGAACCACCATTGAACACCGCGCCCTCCAGCGCATAGGCCACTTCGCCTCGCGGGCCGCAGGCGATGGTGGTGAGCAGGCCATGGGACGACTTCACCGCCTGGTCGCCGGTGTTCATCAGCAGGAAGCAGCCGGTGCCATAGGTGTTCTTGGCCTGGCCCGGCTCCACGCACATCTGGCCGAAGAGTGCCGACTGCTGGTCGCCGGCGATACCGGCAATAGCGATGCCGCTCTTGGTGTGGCCGTAGACCTCGGAGGAAGGGCGTACCTCGGGCAGCATCTGCCGTGGGATGCCGAGGATTTCCAGTAGCTTGTCGTCCCACTGCAGGCTGTGGATGTTGAACATCAGCGTGCGCGAGGCGTTGGTGTAATCGGTGACATGCACCTTGCCACCGGAGAACTTCCAGATCAGCCAGGTATCGATGGTGCCGAACAGCAGTTCGCCGCGCTCGGCGCGTTCACGGGCGCCCTCGACATTGTCGAGGATCCACTTCAGCTTGGTGCCGGAGAAGTACGGGTCGGTGACCAGGCCGGTGGTTTCGCGAATGTAGTCTTCATGGCCGTCGCGCTTGAGCTGGGCGCAGATCTCGGTGCTGCGGCGGCACTGCCAGACGATGGCGTTGTACACCGGGCGGCCGGTTTCCTTGTCCCATACCACGGTGGTTTCACGCTGGTTGGTGATACCCAGTGCGGCGACCTGAGCGTGGCTGATGCCCGCCTGGGCCAGGGCCTCGACCATGGTCGCGCTCTGCGTGGCGAAGATTTCCATCGGGTCGTGCTCGACCCAGCCCGCCTGCGGGTAGTGCTGGGCGAATTCGCGCTGGGAGGTACCCACCACATTGGCGTCGCGGTCGAAAATGATGGCCCGCGAACTGGTGGTGCCCTGGTCCAGGGCGATGATGTAGTTCTTATCCTGGGTGTCTGTCATGGTCGTAGGCCTTGCGAAAATAGGGGTTCAGGGCTGGGCGTGATGCCGGCGTCAATTGACTTGAGTATCGCCCTGGCGATTGTCATTTGTCTCAGGGTTCACGGCGGCTGCCATTGGCAGGTTGCGGGCGATCAGGCCGCGATAGGTCGCGGCGCCCAGGCAGGCGCCAAGGATCGGTGCGAACACCGGAACCAGGAAATAAGGCATGTCCCGACCGCCAGTGAAGGCGATTTCGCCCCAACCGGCCAGGAAGGTCATGAGTTTTGGTCCGAAATCGCGGGCCGGGTTCATGGCAAAGCCGGTCAACGGGCCCATGGCGCTGCCGATCACGGCGATCAGCAGGCCGATCAGCAGCGGAGCCATGGCGCCGCGCGGCAGGCCGTTGTTGTCGTCGGTCAGGGCCATGATCACGGCCATCAGGATGGCGGTGATGATCACTTCGACCAGGAACGCCTGGCCGGTGGACAGCGATGGGTGCGGATAGGTGGAGAACACCGAGGCCAGTTCCAGGCTGGCTTCGCTACCGCGCAACATGGCGTGGGTTTGTTCGAAATCGAAGAACAGGTTGCTGTACAAGGTGTAGACCAACGCTGCGCCACAGAATGCGCCGCATACCTGGGCCAGCATGTAGAAGGGCAGCTTGCGCTTGTCGAAACCGGCGAACAGGGTGAGGGCGATGCTCACCGCAGGGTTCAGGTGCGCGCCGGAAACACCGGCGGTGAGGTAGATCGCCATGCTGACGCCCACGCCCCAGATGATACTGATTTCCCAAAGGCCGAAGCTGGCGCCCGCGACCTTGAGCGCGGCGACGCAGCCGGTACCGAAGAAGATGAGCAGAGCAGTGCCGAGGAACTCGGCCAGGCATTGGCTTGACAGCGCGGGTTGGCGTAGAGCAGTCGTCATGTATGACCTCGTTTTTTTTGTTGTGAGGCGCGTGGCGCTCGACAGCAACGCCCGGAGTCTATCCCCGTTGACCCCAGGCAGATGTAGGAAACGCACCTTAAAAGTGCATCATTTATTCAGAAACGAAAAAATATAGACAAGAAACGCTGATGTCAAAGGTCGAAAGTGAACGGCTGGTCACGATCTGGATGCTGGTTTCAGGTGCGGATCCGCGTACTAGAGGCGCGCAGTTGCGGTTCGCTGGCTGCGGTGTGGGAATTGTCCTAAAGTAGCCGCCGAGCTGTCCCCGACCGGAGCCCCCGCATGACCCCCGCCCTAGACCTGTTGAAGAAACACCGTGCCGAGCATCGTGTGCACAGTTACGAACATGACCCCAAATCGGCGTCATATGGCCTGGAGGCGGCGGAAAAGCTCGGTCTCGACCCACAGCAGGTGTTCAAGACCTTGCTGGCGAGCAGTGAGAAGGGTGAATTGCTGGTGGCGGTGGTGCCTGTGGTGGGTACGCTCGACCTCAAGGCCCTGGCCCATGCTGCCGGGGTGAAAAAGTGCGAGATGGCCGACCCGGCGGTTGCGCAACGGGCCACGGGGTACCTGGTGGGCGGGATCAGCCCGCTGGGGCAGAAGAAGCGCCTGCGCACCTTCATCGATGACTCGGCGCAGAACTTTGCAACCATCCATGTCAGCGCCGGGCGGCGTGGCTTGGAAGTGGAATTGGCGGCCGTGGTGCTGGCTGAGTACACCCAGGGCAAGTTTGCCGGGATTGGTAGAGGCTGAGAATCTTGGGGGCTGCTTTGCAGCCCATCGCCGGCAAGCCAGCTCCCACAGGTACAGCGTTGCCTTCAGGGCATGTGGTGATTCTGTGGGAGCTGGCTTGCCGGCGAAAGGGCCGCAGAGCGGCCCCAGAATGTCGAATCAGGTCGCCGAACTGTATCGGCGAACGCCGTTCTCCTGCCGCGGCAACTGCGCCGCAACGCTGCCCGGAACCGGGAACAGCACCAGGTGATCGGCCTTGACCGCAATCCCCACATCCTCACCGACCTGATGGTCGTTATGGCTAGGGAAGATCGCCTCCAGCTGGCTGCCGGTCGGCAACTGCAGGCGGTACAGGGTCGATGCCCCAAGGAAGCTCTTGCCGACGATGTTCGCCTGCAGCGCGCTGCCCGGTGCGTGGACGATATCGTCAGGGCGCAGCAGCACATCCACAGAGCTGCCCGGCGCCATGATGTAGGCACGGTTGCCGCGCAGTTCACCCAGCTCGGTATTGACCGCTTCGTGGCTGATCATCTGCCCACGGATGAAATATCCCTGGCCAATGAAGCTGGCCACGAACGGAGTCTGCGGCTCGTGGTAAAGGTTGTAGGGCGTGTCCCACTGCTCCAGGCGGCCTTCCTTGAACACGCCAACCTGGTCGCTGACGGCAAAGGCCTCTTCCTGGTCATGGGTCACCAGGATGGCGCTGGTGCCGCGGCTCTTGAGAATGTCGCGAACCTCATGGCTCAGGCGCCGGCGCAGCTCCACGTCGAGGTTGGAGAATGGCTCGTCGAGCAGCAGCAGTTGCGGCTCCGGTGCCAGCGCACGGGCCAGGGCGACCCGTTGCTGTTGGCCGCCGGACAGTTCATGCGGGTAGCGCCCGCCCAGGCCGCCCAGCTTGACCAGCTCGAGCATCTCTTCGATGACCTCGGCCTGGCGCGGGTGCTTGGCGATGCCGAAGGCAATGTTCTGTGCCACGGTCAGGTGCGGGAACAGCGCGTAATCCTGAAACACCATGCCGATGCGGCGTTTTTCCGGGGCCAGGGTGAAGCCAGCCCGGGAAATGACCTCGCCAGCCAGCTGGATCTCGCCGTCGTGCACGGGTTCGAAACCGGCGATGGCGCGCAGGGTGGTGGTCTTGCCGCAACCGGATGAACCCAGCAGGCAACCGATGTCGCCTGCGTTCAGGTGCAGATTGAGGTTCTGGACGATGCGCTGGTCGCCATAGCCGCAGGCCAGGTTGCGCAGGTTGAGCAGTAGGGGTTGACTCATGCGTGGTGGTAAGCCGGTTCTACAAGGAATTCGAGAAGGGCCTTCTGTGCATGCAGGCGGTTTTCAGCCTGGTCCCAGGCGACCGAACGTGGGTCGTCGAGCAGGTCATGGCTGATTTCCTCACCACGGTGGGCTGGCAGGCAGTGCATGAACAGGGCGTCGGGTGCCGCCAGGTCGAGCAGTTCGCGGGTGACCTGGTAAGGCGCGAAATGCGCCAGGCGCCGTGCAGTTTCCTCCTCCTGGCCCATGGAAGTCCAGACATCCGTGGTCACCAGATGGGCGCCGCGCACGGCTTCCTTCGGGTCACGCACGATCTGCACGTGGTCGCCACCAATGGCCATGAAGCGTGGGTCCGGCTCGTAGCCTTCCGGGCAGGCGATGCGCAGCTGGAAGTCGAACTGCCTGGCTGCCTCGATGTACGAGTTGCACATGTTGAAGCCATCGCCGATCCAGGCCACGGTCTTGCCCTGGATCGAGCCGCGATGTTCGAGGAAGGTCTGCATGTCGGCCAGCAGCTGGCACGGGTGCGACTCGTCGGACAGCGCGTTGATCACCGGCACACGCGAGTTGGCGGCGAATTCGGTCAGGGTGCTGTGGGCGTGTGTACGGATCATCACCACGTCGAGCATGCTCGACAGCACGATGGCACTGTCGCCGATCGGCTCGCCACGGCCCAGCTGGGTGTCGCGCGGGGACAGGAAGATGGCCTGGCCGCCGAGCTGGATCATGCCGGCCTCGAACGACACGCGGGTACGGGTTGAGGACTTCTCGAAGATCATGCCCAGCACGCGGTTCTTCAGCGGCTCGAACAGCACGCCTCGCTTGCGCAGGTCCTTCAGCTCGATGCCGCGGCGGATCACCCCGAGCAATTCGTCGGTGGTGAAGTCCAGCAGGGAGAGAAAGTGCCTAGCGCTCATGATTGACTACCTTATCTGCAACGGTATGCAGGTCGACCGTATGGTTTTTTTTGACAACGGGAGTGACCTGCGGCGTAAGCCGCACGGGGGCGGACGAAATAGGGAAAGGCGCAATACTATAAGTAAATGTCGCCTGAAGCCAAGAGGGGAAACAGCTGCCCAGTACCAAAGGGTGTTGCAAAGGGTGTCTTTACCCGACGGACAGTGCTGTTTTTTATTTGCTACAGAGGGTTGTACACGGCTTGCCGGCAATTTGGCAAATGGCTGTCGCAAATCGTGTGCCTGATGTCGGTGGATTCACGCCGCGAAGCGCGCTGGTCGGCGGCGGGGGCTGGGCGCATAGTCGATGTTCGACAACCCTCTACACATCCTCCACGACAACAAGGCAGAGGCGGCCATGACCAAGACCCTGCATCACCGTGCCTGTCACCTGTGCGAAGCGATCTGTGGGCTGAACATCGAAGTCAGCCATGACGACGACGGGCGGGCGCTGATCAGTTCGATCAAGGGCGACCCCCAGGACCCGTTCAGCCGCGGCCATGTCTGCCCAAAGGCCGTGGCCCTGCAGGACATCCAGAATGACCCCGACCGCCTGCGCCAACCGCACAAGCGGGTGGGCGAGCACTGGCAGGCCATCGGCTGGGACGAGGCCTTTGCCCTGGCCGCCGACAGGCTGTGGGCGATCCAGCAGGCCCATGGGCGCAATGCCGTGGCGGTGTACCAAGGCAACCCGAGCGTGCACAACTACGGCCTGATGACCCACAGCAACTACTTCCTGGGCCTGCTGAAAACCCGCAACCGCTTCTCTGCCACCTCGGTGGACCAGTTGCCGCAGCACCTGGTCAGCCACCTGATGTACGGCCATGGCCTGCTGCTGCCGATTCCGGACATCGACCAGACCGGTTTCATGCTGATCCTCGGCGGCAACCCGCTGGCATCCAACGGCAGCATCATGACCGTGCCGGACGTGGAAAAGCGCCTGAAAGCGCTGCAGGCCCGGGGTGGGCGACTGGTGGTGGTGGACCCGCGGCGCAGCGAAACGGCGGCGATGGCCGACAATCACCTGTTCATTCGCCCTGGAGGGGATGCGGCCTTGTTGTGCGGCTTGCTCAACACCCTGTTCGCTGAAGGCCTGGCGCGCGGCTCGCACTTGCCGGTCGCGGGTCTGCAGCAGGTGCGCGAAGCGATCGCGCCGTTCAGCGCGGAGGCCATGAGTGCGCACTGTGGCATTGCCGCGACAGACATCCGCCAGCTGGCACGGGACTTCGCCGCGGCCGACAAGGCGGTGTGCTACGGCCGCATGGGGGTTTCGACCCAAGCCTACGGCACCCTTTGCCACTGGCTGGTGCAACTGATCAACCTGGTGACCGGCAACCTTGACCGTGAAGGCGGCGCGTTGTGCACCGAGCCTGCCGTCGACCTGGTGGCGACCACCTCGGGTGGCCATTTCAACGCCTGGCAGAGCCGGGTGTCGGGCTTGCCCGAGTACGGCGGCGAACTGCCCGTGGCGGCCTTGGCCGAGGAAATGCTCACACCCGGCGAAGGGCAGGTGCGCGCGCTGGTGACGGTGGCTGGCAACCCCGTACTGTCCACGCCCAACGGCCGCCAGCTGGATGTGGCGCTGGAAGGGCTGGAGTTCATGCTCAGCATCGACCTGTACATCAACGAAACCACCCGCCATGCCGACCTGATCCTGCCCTCCACCTCGGCGCTGGAAAACGACCATTACGACTCCACGTTCAACTTGCTGGCCGTGCGCAACGTGACCCGCTTCAACCGGGCGATCCTGGCCAAGCCCGAAGGAGCATTGCATGACTGGGAGATTTTCGTCGGGCTGGCACAAGCGTTCGCCAAACGCGCCGAGCTGGAGTTGAAGCCGACCTGGGCGCCAGCGCAGATGATCGACCTGGCCCTGCGCAAGGGGCGCTATGGTGAAGCGACACCCTGGCAGTTGTCGCTGGCAGCGCTGGACGAGCACCCGCATGGCCTCGACCTGGGGCCATTGCGCGCCAACCTGGCAGCGCGCCTGACGACTGCCAGCAAGGCTGTCGAAGCGGCGCCCCAGGTGCTGCTGGACGACCTGGGGCGGTTGGCACAACAAGCCCCTCCGACGCCGGGCGAACTGCTGCTGATCGGCCGTCGCCATGTACGCAGCAACAATTCGTGGATGCACAATTTTCATCGGCTGGTGAAAGGCAAACCGCGACATCAGTTGTTGATGCACCCGCAGGACCTGCAGCAGCGGCAGCTGCAGGACGGCCAGCGGGTTCGTGTCCGCTCGCGTACCGGGGAGCTTGAAGTCGAGGTGCAGGCCTGCGAGGACATGATGCCGGGCGTGGTGAGCCTGCCCCATGGCTTCGGTCACTCTCGTCGGGGCGTGCACATGCAGACCGCCCAGGCGCAACCTGGCGTGAGCGCCAACGACCTCACCGATGAGCGCCTGCGTGATCAGGTTTCCGGCAATGCCGCCCTCAATGGCGTACCCGTGCAGGTAGAGGCCGCGTAAGGAACGGTAAGGCCGAGCATGCTGCTCGGCTTTCCGATACAATGCGTCACCGTGCCGACGACCGCGTCGGAAAGTTCAGCCGAGGTGCTACATGGATATCATCGAAACGATCAAAGAGCAGATTGCCAACAACACCATTCTGCTTTACATGAAAGGCTCGCCGAATGCCCCGCAGTGTGGCTTCTCTGCGCGTGCATCGCAGGCCGTGATGGGTTGTGGCGAGAAGTTCGCCTACGTCGACATCCTGCAGAACCCGGAAATCCGTGCGAACCTGCCAAAGTACGCCAACTGGCCGACCTTCCCGCAACTGTGGGTAGCCGGTGAGCTGGTCGGCGGCAGCGACATCATGCTGGAAATGTTCGAAAAGGGTGAGCTGCAGACCCTGATCAAGGAAGCGGCTGCCAAGGCCAAGGCTTCCGAGGCCTGAATTTCCGGCAAGCATGAAAAAACCCGCTGATCGCGGGTTTTTTCATGGGGCGAATATTTATTCTTCGCCCATCTGCGACTGCAGGTAGTTTTCGATACCAATCTTGTCGATCAGCCCCAGTTGGGTTTCCAGCCAATCGATGTGTTCTTCCTCGGACTCGAGGATGTCTTCGAGCATGTCACGCGAGCCGAAGTCGCCAGCGGTTTCACAATGGGCGATGGCTGCTTTCAGGTCGACCAGGCCTTTCTGTTCGATCTTCAGGTCGCACTCGAGCATTTCCTTGGTGTGCTCGCCAATCAGCAGCTTGCCCAGGTCCTGGACGTTGGGGATGCCTTCGAGGAAGAGAATACGCTTGATCAGTTTGTCAGCGTGCTTCATCTCGTCGATGGATTCCTTGTACTCGTGCTTGCCGAGTTTGTTCAGGCCCCAATCTTCGTACATGCGTGCGTGCAGGAAGTACTGGTTGATCGCGACCAGCTCGTTTCCGAGGATCTTGTTGAGATGCTGGATGACGCTTACGTCGCCTTTCATTTCGGGTTCCTGCCCTGTAGAAGTGTGCCAATACAGTGAAGTTTGAGCCCGATACTTAGGAGTGTCAAACCTAAGTTCTTGAATAATAAGTGAAAATTAATGGAAATAAGAATGTTTGTGAACCGCGTTGGAGCGCTAACTTATTGAATTGCGGGCATAAAAAAACCGGACGCAAGGTCCGGTTCTTCGAATTCTGGGTTTTCAGGCCGCGGTAAATTCCACGGGGTAGGGCAGGGCTGCCTGGCTGACTTGGAGCTCGGTCAGGGTCTCGCGGACCACCTGCTTGGCCACGCAGGCACATTTGCCACACTGGCTGGCGACATTGGTCGCGGCTCGCACTTCCTTGTAGCTGCAGCATCCTTCATAGATCGCATCGCGGATCTGTCCGTCGGTAACGCCGACACAAAGACACACATACATAAAGGCTGACCATCGTTGGTGGGCTCGATGGGGTGGAGCTTAATGTTAATGAGAATGCTTGTCAAAGGAGTTTCTGAAAGGGCCGTGCTTGAGCGACCGGCGGTTGCTTCGTCGTTGGAGTCGGCCTGTCACCAGAAGCCGTGTATGATGGTCGGCCTTTGTTGGATGTCGGGCAAGCCCGTCTGGCCCGGCAAACGGTTTTTCACCCTCATCAGGAGATTACAATGAGCGTACTCGTTGGTAAGAAAGCCCCCGATTTCACCGTTCCGGCCGTGCTGGGCAATGGCGAGATCGTCGACAGCTTCAACCTGGCTTCGGCCATCAAGGGCAAGTACGGCCTGGTGTTCTTCTACCCGCTGGACTTCACCTTCGTCTGCCCGTCCGAGCTGATCGCCCTGGACAACCGCATCCCTGACTTCCAGGCGCGCAACGTGGAAGTGATCGGCGTGTCGATCGACTCGCACTTCACCCACAACGCCTGGCGTAACACCCCGGTCAACAACGGCGGTATCGGCCAGGTCAAATACACCCTGGCTGCCGACATGACCCACGAAGTCTGCAAGGCCTACGACGTCGAGTCCGAAGGCGGCGTGGCCTTCCGTGGTGCCTTCCTGATCGACACCAACGGTGTTGTCCGTTCGCAGATCGTCAACGACCTGCCACTGGGCCGCAACATGGACGAGCTGCTGCGTCTGGTCGATGCCCTGCAATTCCACGAAGAGCACGGCGAAGTTTGCCCTGCCAACTGGAAAAAAGGCGACAAAGGCATGAACGCTTCGCCGGAAGGCGTTGCTGCCTACCTGAGCGAGAACGCTGGCAAGCTGTAATTGCCAAGCGCATGAAAAAACCGGCCCTTGTGGCCGGTTTTTTTGTGCCGTCCTGTGCCGGCCTCTTCGCGGGCTTGCCCGCTCCCACAGAAATCGCACAATGGCTGAGGCCACTGCAGTACCTGTGGGAGCGGGCATGCCCGCGAATGCTCTTTCAACTCAATCGTTGAAATCGCGCCAGCCGCCCATCTCTTTCCAGCGGTTGACGATGCCGCAGAACAGCTCGGCCGTCTTCTCGGTGTCATAACGCGCCGAGTGCGCCTCACGCCCGTCGAAGTCGATGTCGGCGCTCTGGCAGGCCCGCGCCAGTACGGTCTGGCCGTAAGCCAGGCCCGCCAGGGTAGCGGTGTCGAAGCTGGAGAACGGGTGGAACGGGTTGCGCTTCAGGTCATTGCGCGTTACCGCTGCATTGAGGAAGCCCAGGTCGAAGCTGCTGTTGTGGCCGACCAGGATCGCCCGCTTGCAGCCATTGGCCTTGAGCGCCTTGCGTACGCCGCGGAAGATGTCGGTCAGCGCACTTTCCTCGCTGACCGCCATGCGCAGCGGGTGGTCCAGCTTGATCCCGGTGAACTCCAGCGCGGCCGCCTCGATGTTGGCGCCCTCGAATGGCTCCACCCGGTGGAAGTAGGTGTGCTCGGGGAACAGAAAGCCCTTTTCGTCCATGCCGATGGTGACAGCGGCAATTTCCAGCAGGGCATCGGTAGCGCTGTTGAAGCCGCCGGTTTCAACATCCACTACTACCGGCAGATAGCCGCGGAAGCGCTCGGCCATCGGGTGGCGCGAGCCGCTGCTGCCTTGGGTGTCCAGGTCGTCTTCGTAGAGGTCTTCGCTCACGCGTTTTCCTCCAGCAGGCGCCAGCGCAGTTTTTCGCCGGCGCGCAGCGGGACCACGGTCTGCTCGCCAAACGGCAGGCTGTCCGGGGCGGTCCATTCTTCGCGGACCAGGGTAATGGTGTCGGTGTTCGCCGGCAGGCCGTAGAACGCCGGGCCGTGCAGGCTGGCGAAGCCTTCCAGCTTGTCCAGCGCGTTACGCTGCTCGAATGCTTCGGCGTACATCTCGATTGCCGCGTAGGCGGTGTAGCAACCGGCACAACCGCAGGCGGCTTCCTTGGCATGACGGGCGTGCGGGGCCGAGTCGGTACCCAGGAAGAACTTCGGGTTGCCGCTGGTGGCCGCGTCCAGCAGCGCCACCTGGTGGGTGTTGCGCTTGAGGATCGGCAGGCAGTAGAAGTGCGGGCGAATGCCGCCAACCAGCATGTGGTTGCGGTTGTACAGCAGGTGCTGCGCGGTGATGGTCGCGCCGACGTTGGCCGGGGCCTCGGTGACGAACTGCGCGGCATCGCTGGTGGTGATGTGCTCGAACACCACCTTCAGCGTCGGGAAGCGCTCGACCACACGGCGCATGTGCTCGTCGATGAAGCGCTTCTCGCGGTCGAACACGTCGATCTCGCTGCGGGTCACTTCGCCATGCACCAGTAGCGGCATGCCAACTTCCGCCAGCGCCTCGATGGCCGGGAAGATGTTGTCGATGCTGGTCACGCCCGAGTCGGAGTTGGTGGTGGCGCCGGCAGGGTACAGCTTGGCGGCGTACACGAAACCGCTGGCCTTGGCCGCGCGGATGTCCTCGGGGCTGGTGCGGTCGGTGAGGTACAGCACCATCAGCGGCTCGAAGCGGCTGCCAGCCGGGCGGGCGGCCAGGATGCGCTCACGGTAGGCGCCGGCCTCGACGGCATTGCGTACCGGCGGAACCAGGTTGGGCATGATGATGGCACGGGCGAAAGTACGCGCCACGTCGCCAACGGTGTGGGGCAGGACGGCACCATCGCGCAGATGGATGTGCCAGTCGTCGGGACGCAGGAGGGTCAGGCGATCGGACATTGGGGATTCCAGGCGGGTCGAACTCAAGCCCCAATGCTACCGGAAAACCCTGGGTGGAGCACGGCTATCAAGTTTTCCGGCAGGCGTCCGATAGCCTGCAGGTAAGCCGTCAGAATTTGTGGAGCCGCCCGTGCGCCAGCGTTACCTAGCCCTGTTGACCCTGTTCGCCAGCCTGCCGGCCGGCGCGCTGACCTTCCAGACGCGCATGGAGAACATCGCCTGGAAGGTCGAGGGTGACCAGTTCGAGTGCCGGCTGATCCAGCCGATCGACGGCTTCGGCAGCGGCGAGTTCGTGCGCCGCGCGGGCGAGCAGCCGGTGTTCCAGCTGCGTTCGGACAGCAATGTACTGGGTGCGGGCACGGCGACCTTGCTGGCAGCCGCTGCGCCGTGGCAACCCGGGCGCAGCGACATCAACCTGGGCAGCGTGCGCATGGCCCGCACCGGGGTGCTGTTCAGTTCGTCCCAGGGCCAGGCCAGCCGCCTGATCAACGGCCTGCTCGATGGGCGCAGCACGGTGGTACGCAATTACGCCGGCGAGGCGGGCAGGCCGATGGAAGTGCGTGTACTACCGGTCAGCTTCGCCAAGGCCTACAGCGACTATCAGGCTTGTGCCGGCAAGCTGCTGCCGATGAATTACGACCAGGTGCGCCAGACCCAGGTGGGCTTCCCCGGGGGCGGCTTCGAGCTGGATGGTACGGCCAAGGCGCGGCTGGATGTGATCCTCGACTACATGAAGGCTGACCCGACGGTGAACCATGTCGAGCTCAACGGCCACTCCGACAACAGTGGCAACCGCCTGACCAATCGCGACATGTCGCGCCGCCGGGCACTGGCGGTGGCCGACTACCTCAAGGCCCATGGCGTTCCGGAAGAGCAGATTACCGTGCGTTTCCATGGCGAGCGTTACCCATTGGCGAAGAACACCAATGCTGCCAACCGGGCGCGTAATCGTCGGGTGAATATTGAACTGGATCGGGTGACGGTGGTTGAAAAACCGGTGGAGAAGCCGGTTGAGCAGGCGGTGCCTGCTGCTCCGACGCCAGCGCCAGCCAGTCCGGCTGCTGCCGCGCCGGGGGCGAAGGCGCCCTGAGATCGGGTTGGTTGCCGGGTACATGGCAGGGGATTGCATTAGGGCCTACAGGTGTCCGCCACAACATTTTTGGCGCCTGTGAGACCGAGCGCCGCCCGCGCGGCGCATCGCCGGCAAGCCGGCTCCCACATCTGTTTCGGGCCAGTCTCTTCTGTGCCTGGCGCGCGCGCCCCCTTGTTTGTACGACACGATATCGAAGGTAGCGCTGCTGCTCTTCTGCAATCTCCAGCCATGCACCCAGGGTGCGAGTGCGCAGGAGGCAGGAGTAACTGGCCCGAAACAGATGTGGGAGCCGGCTTGCCGGCGATGCGCCGCGCGGGCGGCGCTCGATCTCATAGGCGCTGAACAGGTCAAGGCATGCACCTTGGGGCCCTGATACTATTCTCCCGTCGCCCTTCCGAAACTTCCTGTCGCTTTGTCGTCAGAAGCTGTCGCCCCACTGTAAATTTATCCGTAACGTCGTTAGAATCGATCCCTTTCCGTACAACCCCGTGGAGTGATGGCATGGCGGACGTAAAAAAGGTCGTACTGGCGTATTCCGGCGGCCTTGATACTTCGGTGATTCTCAAGTGGCTGCAGGATACCTACAACTGCGAAGTGGTGACCTTCACCGCTGACCTGGGTCAGGGCGAAGAGGTCGAGCCGGCTCGTGCCAAGGCCCAGGCAATGGGCGTTAAAGAGATCTACATCGACGACCTGCGCGAAGAATTCGTGCGTGATTTCGTGTTCCCGATGTTCCGCGCCAACACCGTCTACGAGGGCGAGTACCTGCTGGGTACTTCCATCGCCCGTCCGCTGATCGCCAAGCGCCTGATCGAAATCGCCAACGAAACCGGCGCCGACGCCATTTCCCACGGCGCCACCGGCAAAGGCAACGACCAGGTGCGTTTCGAACTGGGTGCCTACGCCTTGAAGCCAGGCGTCAAGGTAATCGCCCCATGGCGTGAGTGGGACCTGCTGTCCCGCGAGAAGCTGATGGACTACGCCGAGAAGCACGGCATCCCGATCGAGCGCCACGGCAAGAAGAAGTCGCCGTACTCGATGGACGCCAACCTGCTGCACATCTCCTACGAAGGCGGTGTCCTGGAAGATACCTGGACCGAGCACGAAGAAGACATGTGGCGCTGGAGCGTCTCGCCCGAGAACGCCCCAGACCAGGCTACCTACATCGAGCTGACCTACCGCAACGGTGACATCGTTGCCATCGACGGTGTCGAGAAGACCCCGGCCACCGTCCTGGCCGACCTGAACCGTATCGGTGGTGCCAATGGCATCGGCCGTCTGGACATCGTCGAGAACCGTTACGTCGGCATGAAGTCGCGTGGCTGCTACGAGACCCCAGGCGGCACCATCATGCTCAAGGCCCACCGTGCCATCGAGTCGATCACCCTGGACCGCGAAGTCGCTCACCTGAAGGATGAGCTGATGCCGAAGTACGCCAGCCTGATCTACACCGGCTACTGGTGGAGCCCGGAGCGTCTGATGCTGCAGCAGATGATCGACGCTTCGCAGGTCAACGTGAACGGCGTGGTACGCCTGAAGCTGTACAAGGGCAACGTCACCGTTGTCGGCCGCAAGTCGGACGACTCGCTGTTCGATGCCAACATCGCTACCTTCGAGGAAGATGGCGGCGCCTACAACCAGGCGGACGCAGCGGGCTTCATCAAGCTCAACGCCCTGCGTATGCGCATTGCTGCCAACAAGGGCCGTTCGCTGCTCTGATCGCTGGCATGTGCAGCAAGAACCCCGGCCCAGGCCGGGGTTTTTTTTGTCTGTGATATCAATGGCCGTCGCTCGCCTGCTGTCCATCAAGCGAGCTGATCGATAGTTGTGCGCACTGGCGTCTATCCAGGTTGCAAAAGCGCCACGTGCGCGCTTGCTGAGGCGGTTGGGCAAGGGCGGACAACAATTGCTGCTCCATCATGCGATAGGCATCTGGGCCGGAAAACATGAATGTGACAGGCTCACCCTGCAGCGCTTCGCTGGTATTACCGGGCATTGCATGTTTGGCCACATCGCTCTGTGTCGACGGGTTGTCATTTGCCGTCCTGTTTGATGAAGGGTCGTAGAACGACTTGTAATTGAAGTTGAGCGTGAGGAAGAACAGTGCCGTCAGGAAGAATGGGAAGCCCACCAGGAACCAGGTATAGAGCTTTTGGCTGGACTCGCTGAGAAACGGCAATGTGGCAAGGGCGGAGGCTTCGATAATCCCAGCGAAGATAGCAATGATCGTCAGCGGGGCGACAGGCTGTACTTGGTGCATATGGGTCGTCTCCAGCGATTTTGCACATCTTTGCCTTACGGCGATGCTCAACTAAAGACTGGATTGTTTCCCGGGTGAGAATAATCGCTCGAAATCCTGATGACGGTGTTTGTTCAGCGCATTTGAGCTGAATATTTCCTGAGGTGTCGGCCGGCTTTCAACTGGTGCACTTTTATCGGCCGGTGATACCGTTCATTCGGTAACAGAGAATTTGATTGTTACAAGTGCATCAGTTGAGTGTAGGAAATTTCTGTAAGTGTTGTAGGTTCTATCTGTTCATATATTTCGCCGGTAAATCACCGCGCCAGTAAGCGTTCTGTAGGTTATCTTGGCGGGCCAAAGCAAAAGCAATGAATGGATATCGCATGAATAAAGTGCTTATCGTGGATGATCATCCGGTCATACGCCTGGCCGTACGCATGCTGATGGAGCGGCATGGGTATGACGTCGTGGCGGAAACCGACAACGGGGTGGCTGCGCTGCAACTCACACGGCAACACCTGCCGGATATCGTGGTGCTCGATATCGGTATCCCCAAGCTGGATGGCCTGGAGGTGATCGGTCGCATGACAACTTTCAGCCCGGGCAGCAAGGTGCTGGTGCTGACATCGCAGGCCCCCGGCAACTTCTCGATGCGCTGCATGCAGGCGGGGGCGGCGGGGTATGTGTGCAAGCAGCAGGAACTCACCGAGCTGCTGAGCGCCATCAAGGCCGTACTGTCGGGCTACAGCTACTTCCCCAACCAGGCCTTGCATGTGTCACGTGGCAGGGGCGGAAGCGAGACGGATATGGTCAACCGCCTCTCGGCGCGCGAGATGACCGTGTTGCAACAGCTGGCGCGAGGGCGTTCCAACAAAGAGATTGCCGACAGCATGTTCCTCAGCAACAAGACGGTCAGTACCTATAAGTCGCGCCTGTTGCTCAAGCTCAATGCGCGCTCGCTGGTCGACCTCATCGAGCTGGCGCAGCGGCAAGGGTTGAACTGACCGCCAAGGCCGTAAAGCCTCCAGCCAGGAGGCTTTGCCAGGGTTACAGATCGTAGTCGAAGTCGGCCAGCTGCTTCTGCAGACGCCTTTCTTCCAGCATATTATCAATGGTGCGGCGCTTGCTCAGGTTGGTCTTTGCGGTTTCTACCTGGGGTTCCGCTTCGTCATCCGCGGCAACAAAATCATCTTCGATCGACAGGTCGTCTTTATCGCTACTCATGAGTCGCTCCAAGCCAAGGGGCCATTGGCCGTCCTTATAACCAGAAAGCAGACGCTGGTAAAAAAGATTTTTTCAATCGCTGCAGGTGGTTTCCAGCTATCGACTCAATCGTCGGAGGTCTTGTGCTTGTACTCGCACAAATCTTCGATCCGGCAACTGCCGCAGCGCGGCTTGCGTGCCTGGCACACATAGCGCCCGTGCAGGATCAGCCAGTGGTGGGCGTCGAGCAGGTAATCCTTCGGCACGAACTTGATCAGCTTTTTCTCCACCTCCAGCACCGTCTTGCCTGGCGCAATGCCCGTGCGGTTGCTGACCCGGAAGATATGGGTATCCACCGCCATGGTTGGCTGGCGGAACGCCGTGTTGAGCACTACGTTGGCGGTCTTGCGGCCCACGCCGGGCAGCGCCTCCAGGGCTTCGCGGGTTTGCGGTACCTGGCTGCCATGGCGTTCGATCAGCAGTCGGCAGGCTTCGATGACGTTCTTGGCCTTGCTGTTGTACAAGCCAATGGTCTTGATGTACTCGCTCAGGCCTTCGACGCCCAGCGCATAGATGGTCTCGGGGGTGTTGGCGACCGGGAACAGGCGTGCGGTGGCCTTGTTGACGCCGACATCGGTGGACTGCGCAGACAGTGTCACGGCGACCAGCAGTTCGAACGGGGTGGTGTAGGCCAGCTCGGTTTTCGGGTCGGGGTTGTCTTCGTGCAGCCTGCGAAAGATCTCCAGGCGTTTGGCGGCATTCATGAAATCAGAGCTTTCCTTGACGACGTGGTTGGGCGGGGCCCGGACGCAGGCGATTGTACAAGGCCAACAGCAGTCCGAGCAGTAGCAAGGCGCCCGGGGCCAGGCTGGCCAGGTGCAGGCCGGTACCGTCGGCCAACCATTGGCGGCTGGCGCCGAGCAGCAGGCATGTGGCAAGCAGCGCACAAAGGTGGCCGGCGAGCAGGCGCCAGCGCCCTTGATCGGGCAGCAGGTGGTCAGTGGCCAGGCATTGCAGGCACAGCAGTGCGGGATAGTGGCCGAGGGCAAGTGCCACTGGCAGCAGCCAGGCATGCAGCGCCAGTTGCAGGCAACTGGCCAGGGCCGCCAACAGCAGCAGGCTGGCCAGCACATAGGTCCAGGTGGCAAGCCGCTGGCGCAGGGGGGCCAGCAACAGCTGGTGAAGGCTGCTCATCAGCACCGCACACACGCCGATGGTGGCGCCTTCGCTCAGTGTTCGGGTGGCGCCCAGCAGGGGCACGAGGCTTGCGCCGAGCAGGCAGAACCTATTCATGCATGCCCTCCAGCAATACGCTGCGCTGCTCATCGAAGTAGCTCAGCGCTTCCTGCAGCGCGCCGATCACCGCCCGTGAGGTCACGGTTGCGCCTGCCAACTGGTCAAAGTCGCCCTGGTCGCGCTTCAGCGCCCAGCGATCGCCCAACTGGCGGTTGGCAAATTGCCCAAGCCAGTTCAGTTGCGGATCACCCAGGCGTGCACCCAGCCCGGGGCTTTCCTGTTGCTCGACTACCTGGCTGCCGATCAGCCGGCCGTCCGCGGTGATGGCCACGCTCAGCACGATCGGCCCGGCATAGCCCTGGGCCTGGGTGACCAGGATGATGGCGGCCGGCTTGCCCGCCAGCGTCGCCCGGTAAGCTGCCAGGATACGGCTGTTTGGCCGCTGTGCGGCGGGCCTGGGCAGCGGGCTGTCCAAGGGCTGGTTGTCGTAACTGCCTTCTGACAGCACTGCCAGCCGCTGACGGCTATTCAGTTGCTTCTCGGCGTCGGCGATGGCCGCGCTGGTCCAGTGTCGCCAGGCCAGGGTGGCCGACAGTGCCAGTACCCCGGTCAGTAGCAGCAGGCCCACATCACGTACCAGGCGTTTCATCGTGCAACCTGCTGGCGCTGCAAAGCCAGGCGTTCGAGGCTCGGCGCCATGAGGTTCATCAGCAGGATGGCGAACGCCGTACCGTCCGGGTAGCTGCCCCAGGTGCGGATCAGGTAGATCAGCAGGCCCGCCCCCAGGCCAAACCCCAGCTTCGCCCACTCCTGCCGGGGGCCGGATACCGGTTCGGTGGCAATGAAGAACGCCGCCATCATGGTCGAGCCGGAGAACAGGTGCAGCAGGGGGGAGCCGTTGGAGTCCGAACCCGATCCATTCCAGCCCAGCAGGCTGAACAGGAACAACCCTGCCAGCAGGCCAACCGGCGCATGCCAGCTGATCACCTTGCGTTGCAGCAAAAACAGGCCGCCCAGCAGGAACGCCAGGTTGACCCATTCGCTGCCCTGCCCACCGATGCTGCCGAAGCCCGGGTGGCTGGCGAACAGTTCATCGATGGTCAGGCTGCGGTTGTGGCGCAGGCCGTCGAGCAGTGTCGGCCGGGCCCAGGCATCGATCTGCTCGCCGCCGGCGAACACCAGCTGCAGGCTGTCGAGCAGGCCTGGTGCCGGCCCTGGCCAATGGTTCATCTGCAACGGGAAGCTCAGCAGCACGAAGGCGTAGCCGACCATGGCCGGGTTGAACAGGTTGCGCCCGACCCCGCCAAAGGCCTGTTTGCCGATGCCGATGGCAACACTGGCTGCGACCACAGGCAACCACCAGGGCGCCAGGGTGGGCAGGGCGGCGGCCAGCAGCACGGCGGTCACCAGCGCGCTGCCGTCGTTCAGCACCGTGCGCAGCGGTTGTGCTCGCAAGGTAAGCAACAGCGCCTCGCACAGCAGCGCGGCGCTGGAGCACAGCAACAGGTTCAGTAGCAAACTCCAGCCGTGCAGCCAGAACAGCGCCAACAGGCCAGGTACGCAGGCCAGCAACACCAAGCCCATGCTGGTGCGTAGCCGCGGGTCGGGCTTGGCGGTCATTGGGCGAAAAGCCCGTTGAAGCCGGAAAACGCCATGGCCATTACCCCGGCCCCAAGCAGTTCGATGGGCAGGCCGCGCATTGCCCCCGGGACGTCGGCATGAGCGCTGCGCTGGCGCAGGTCGGCGAACAGCACCAACGCCAGCCAGAAGCCGCCGCCGGCCAGCAGGCCTTGCAGCAAGGTAGCGAGCCATGTGCTGTCGTCGCTTGCCTGTTGCAGGGTCAACCCCAGTACTACCGCGTTGCTCAACAGCAGTGCGGGCAGTTGCGTCACCGGCCAGCTCGGGCGCCACCTTGTCAGCAGCCATGGCACGCCCCAGGCGAGCACGGCCAGCCAGGGCAACAACAGGAACAGGGCAAGGTCCTGGGCCTGCAGCGGGGCAAGCACCCCGCGCACCAGTAGTTGTGCGCCGGTCACGCCCAAGGCAATGCACAGTGCGCAGGCGAGGCCGTGCACGTGGAGGTGCAGCCTGGGGAATGGCTGTTGTTGCAGGCACAGGTGATTGACCAGCGCAGCGCTGATCAGGACCAGGATGTAGTCGCTCATGAGATGACGATAGCCGGGAATCGGGGCGATTGTCCGGGTTTGGCATCAAGGTGCCGGAGTCATTGTGGGAACGGGCGTGCCCGCGAACACCGGCAACGCCGGTGCCATGCACCGCGTAGTCAGTTTCGCGGGCACGCCCGCTCCCACAAGGTCCAGCAGGTTTTGTTACTTGATGCGCTGGCCCGGCTTGGCACCGCTGTCCGGGCTCAGCAGGTAGATCTCTTCACCGCCAGGCCCGGCCGCCATGACCATGCCTTCGGATACGCCAAAGCGCATCTTGCGTGGCTTGAGGTTGGCCACCATCATGGTCAGGCGGCCTTCCAGCTGGGACGGGTCGGGGTAGGCCGACTTGATGCCGGAGAACACGTTGCGGCGCTCGTCACCGATGTCCAGGGTCAGTTGCAGCAGCTTGTCGGCACCCGGCACGGCCTCGGCTTTGACGATCAGTGCCACGCGCAGGTCGACGGCTGCGAAGGTGTCGAACTCGATTTCCGCCGACAGCGGGTCCTTGGCCAGTTCGCCGTTGCCGGCCGGGGCCTTGGCTTCGGCGGCCAGCAGGTCTTCCTTGCTGGCGGCGACCATGGCTTCGACCTTGGCCGGTTCGATACGGCTCATCAGCGCCTTGAACGGGTTCAGCTGGTGGTTTTCCAGGCGCGACTGGTGGTCGTTCCAGGTCAGCGGTGCCACGTTGAGGAAGGCCTCGGCGTCGGCAGCCAGCACCGGCAGCACCGGCTTGAGGAAAATCACCAGTTGGCGGAACAGGTTGATGCCTTGGGCGCAGATGGCCTGCACTTCATCCTGCTTGCCTTCCTGTTTGGCCAGCGACCATGGGGCCTTGTCGGCGATCCAGGCGTTGGCGCGGTCGGCCAGCGCCATGATTTCGCGCATGGCACGGCCAAAGTCGCGGCCTTCATAGGCGTCGGCGATCGACGGGGCGGCCGCCAGGAAGGCTTCGGTCAGCTCCGGTGCGGCATCGCCAGCCACCATCACGCCTTCGTTGCCCTTGTGAATGAAACCGGCGCAGCGGCTGGCGATGTTGACCACCTTGCCGACCAGGTCGGAGTTGACCTTCTGCACGAAGTCTTCCAGGTTCAGGTCCAGGTCATCGACACCACGGCCCAGCTTGGCCGCGTAGTAGTAACGCAGGTATTCCGGCTGCAGGTGGTCGAGGTAGGTGCGGGCCTTGATGAAGGTGCCGCGCGACTTGGACATCTTGGCGCCGTTCACGGTCAGGTAGCCGTGCACGTTTACCGCGCTCGGCTTGCGGAAGCCGGCGCCTTCGAGCATGGCTGGCCAGAACAGGGCGTGGAAGTTGACGATGTCCTTGCCGATGAAGTGGTACAGCTCGGCCTTGGAGCCCTCGTTCCAGAACGCGTCGAAGTCCAGCTCCGGGCGGCGTGCGCAGAGGTTCTTGAAGCTGGCCATGTAGCCGATCGGTGCATCCAGCCACACGTAGAAGTACTTGCCTGGCTCGCCCGGGATCTCGAAGCCGAAGTACGGCGCGTCGCGGGAGATGTCCCATTCCTGCAGGCCCGAGTCCAGCCATTCGGCCAGCTTGTTGGCTACCGCGTCCTGCAGCGTGCCGCTACGGGTCCACTGCTGCAGCATGGCCTGGAAGTCCGGCAGCTTGAAGAAGAAGTGCTGGGAATCACGCAGTACCGGGGTGGCGCCGGAGATCGCCGACTTGGGGTTTTTCAGCTCGGTGGGCGCGTAGGTGGCGCCGCATTTCTCGCAGTTGTCGCCGTACTGGTCTTCGGCCGCGCACTTGGGGCAGGTGCCCTTGATGAAGCGGTCGGCGAGGAACATGCCCTTTTCCGGGTCGAAGTACTGGGTCACCGAACGGGTGGCGATGTGCCCGGCGTCACGCAGGCGCGCGTAGATCAGGCTCGACAGCTCGCGGTTTTCTTCGCTGTGGGTGGAGTGGAAATTGTCGAAATCCACCAGGAAGTCGGCGAAGTCGCTGCTGTGTTCGGCCTGGACGTTGGCGATCAGCTGTTCCGGGGTGATGCCTTCCTTCTCGGCGCGCAGCATGATGGCCGAACCGTGGGCGTCGTCGGCGCAGACGTAGATGCACTGGTTGCCGCGCAGCTTCTGGAAGCGGACCCACATGTCTGTCTGGATGTACTCGAGCATATGGCCAAGGTGGATCGATCCGTTGGCATAGGGCAAGGCGCTGGTGACGAGAATCTGACGTGGCTCGGACATGGTGGCTCGGCTACTTATCTGGCGACGGGGTAAAAATGAGGTTGATCGGCCACTATAAAGGGCTGGCGAAGATATTTCACCCCGCATGCGCATCTGCTGACGATTGACGGGTTAGGATAGGCGTCTGTTTTACATTCAGTTTGCCATTGGGAGTCTCCATGAGTGCCGTCACCCGTGCCGCCGTCGAGGGCGTGCTTCGCCAGTACACCGACCCCTACCTGAACCAGGACCCGGTCAGCGCCGGCTGCGTGCGCGCCATCGATATCCAGGGCGGGCAGGTCAGCGTGCAGTTGCAGCTGGGTTATGCCGCAGGGCTGTTCAAGAACGGCTGGGCCCAGGTGTTGCAGACCGCCATCGGCAACCTCGAGGGCGTCAGCAGTGCCCAGGTGTCGATCGACTGCGTGGTGGCCGCGCACAAGGCCCAGGCCCAGGTGCCGGCAATGGCCAACGTCAAGAACATCATCGCCGTGGCCTCGGGCAAGGGCGGTGTGGGCAAGTCGACCACCGCGGCCAACCTGGCCCTGGCGCTGGCCCGCGAGGGTGCGCGGGTGGGTATTCTCGATGCCGATATCTATGGCCCCAGCCAGGGCGTGATGTTCGGCATCGCCGAAGGCACCCGCCCGCAGATTCGCGAGCAGAAGTGGTTCGTGCCGATCAAGGCCCATGGCGTGGAAGTCATGTCCATGGCGTTCCTGACTGACGACAACACGCCGATGGTATGGCGTGGCCCGATGGTTTCCGGCGCGCTGCTGCAGTTGGTGACCCAGACCGCCTGGGACGACCTGGATTACCTGGTGATCGACATGCCGCCGGGCACCGGTGACATCCAGCTGACCCTGGCGCAGAAGGTACCGGTTGCCGGTTCGGTGATCGTCACTACCCCGCAGGACCTGGCCTTGCTGGATGCCAAGAAGGGCGTGGAGATGTTCCGCAAGGTCAACATCCCGGTGCTGGGCGTGGTGGAGAACATGGCCGTGCACATCTGCTCGAACTGCGGCCATGCCGAGCACCTGTTCGGCGAAGGCGGTGGCGAGAAGCTGGCGAGCCAGTATGGCGTCGACCTGCTGGCGTCGTTGCCGCTGTCGATGCTGATCCGCGAGCAGGCCGATAGTGGCAAGCCGACGGCGATCGCCGAGCCGGAAAGCCAGATTGCCATGGTCTATCAGGAACTGGCCCGCCAGGTGGGCGCGCGGATCGTGCTGCAGGAAGCTGCTGCGCCGGCGATGCCTAGCATTACCATCAGCGAAGATTGACCTGTCAGATCGCGTCGTTCTCTTCGCGGGCTTGCCCGCTCCCACAGGGACTGCACAGCATTTGAAGTTTGTGTTGTACCTGTGGGAGCGGGCAAGCCCGCGAAGCAGGCGACTCGGTCTTTCGGCCAGGCATAAAAAAACCCGCCGGAAGGCGGGTTTTTTGAAAGCTAGGAAGCTTCGATCGACTTAGGCGATCTGAACTTCTTCAGCCTGCATGCCTTTCTGGCCGCGGGTAGCGACGAAAGTAACAGCCTGGCCTTCTTTCAGGGTTTTGAAGCCGTCAGCTTGGATGGCTTTGAAGTGCACGAACAGGTCGTCGCCCGACTGAGGGGTGATGAAGCCGTAGCCTTTCTCATCGTTGAACCACTTAACAACACCGGATTGACGGTTGGACATTTTTCTGTCTCCTTGGACAATTTGATAACGGTCAGGAAAAACCCTGGCCGGGACTGAGCGCAAAGAGAGCAGAAAATTCAGCGATGGGCCGATCAGGATCGTGCATCAAACTAGAGATTCTCGGTGTCACGTGCAGCACAGTGGCGCCACCTTACCCCACTTTCCGCAACCTGCCAATGGTCAGAAGACGCTTTACGCAAATTCGGATCGACGGCGGCTGCAGCCCCCGCCCGGCGCGGGATGAGGCATGGAACTTTAACCTGGGCGCCGGGACCGGTAAGATGCGCGTCTCGAATTTTCACCTCGCAACTCTTCAGGACACCCCGCCATGAGCATCAAATCGGACAAGTGGATTCGCCGCATGGCGCAGGAACACGGCATGATCGAACCGTTCGTCGAGCGCCAGGTGCGCGGCGAACAGGACAGCCGGGTGATCTCCTTCGGCGTCTCCAGCTACGGCTACGACGTGCGCTGCGCCGACGAATTCAAGGTGTTCACCAACATCAATTCGGCCACCGTCGACCCGAAGAACTTCGATGCCGGCAGTTTCGTCGACATCAAGAGCGACGTATGCATCATCCCGCCGAACTCCTTCGCCCTGGCGCGCACCGTCGAGTATTTCCGCATTCCGCGTGATGTGCTGACCATCTGCCTGGGCAAGAGCACCTACGCCCGTTGCGGCATCATCGTCAACGTCACCCCGCTCGAGCCCGAGTGGGAAGGCCATGTGACACTGGAGTTCTCCAACACCACCACGCTGCCGGCGAAGATCTACGCCAACGAAGGTGTGGCCCAGATGCTGTTCCTGCAGTCCGACGAAGAATGCGAAGTGTCGTACAAGGACCGTGGCGGCAAGTACCAGGGCCAGCGCGGCGTCACCCTGCCGCGTACCTGAGCCGACGAGCGCGGGGAATTCCCCGCGCCTTTGGCACTCCAACTGGATAACGCCGGTGCGCATGATGCGCAGCGGCCTTGTCAGGAGCAGCCAATGAAACTCCACCCCGCAATCAGTGCCAAGCTGGCAGTTCTGCAGCCCAATCACGTCGGGTTGCTGCCATGGTCACTGCTGGCACACCCGCTGCCCATGCAGGCGGGCGGCGTGCCCCACCAGCCTGACCCGGATACCCCGCAACCGCCGGAGCCCGGTGAAACACCACCCATGGAACCGGGCGAGCCAACCTTGCCTGATGAGCCTCCTCCGGCGCCTGTAGCCTGAGTGAACTCGGCTAGAGCGCCCAGACACGGTCTGCCCCTGCCAGGTACACCCGGCTGGCGCTCGTGGGCGCGATTTCCCAACCCCCGGTGAATTCACCGAACGCCGGCAACAGGCTGACCTGGCCATCGATCAGGAAGCAGGGCAGTCGCAGGCGTTGCCGAGCCTTGCCACGCAGTACAAATACCGGATGTACATGGCCTGCCAGTACCGGGTGGCTGGGGTGCGGTTCGGGGTCGTGCTGGAGCGCGAAGGGTTCAAGCAGCCAGGGTTCGTTCATGACTTCTATTTCGAGCGTCACGGGTGGATCACCGGCGTTGCGATCATGATTGCCGCGTATCAGCACGATTTTCAGGGCCTTGTGCCGTTCCCTCCATGTCTGCAGCCTGGTGAGCGTTGCCGGCGCCCGCGCTGTTCGGGCATGCAGGAAATCGCCAAGAACGATCAGTTGCTCGCAATCATGCGCGGCCAGCAATGCATCCAGGCGCTCGAGTGTCGCTTCGGTGGTGCCGCGTGGTACCGGTTGGTGCAGGGCGCGATAGCTTGCTGCCTTGCCGATGTGCACGTCGGCCACCAGCAGGGCACGACGGGCTGGCCAGTAGATGGCCTTGTCCGAAAGCAGCCAGAGCACCTGGCCATGGTGTTCGATGGATAGGAAGTTGGTCATTCCGTAGCGTCCGCCGCACTGTTCAGTTCCGCGACCATCCTGGCAATCCGGTCCGCCAGTTTCTCGGTGCTCAACGTTTCGCGCATGCCTTCCACCAGCAAGGCAAATGCCAACGGCCCGGGCCGCTCAAGCTGTCGCAGCTCCAGCCGTAACTGCCCCATTTTCAGCAATTGACGGTGCAGCCGCTCGATCTCCAGTTCCTCATTCAGCACTTCGTCCCGTGCCTGAGCCAGCAGCAAGTTGCCGGCGTCGTGCTTGCGAAATACCTCATAGAACAAACCGCTGGAGGCCTGGATCTGCCTCAGGCTTTTCTGCGCCGCCGGATACCCGCCAAACACCAGCCCGGCAATCTGCGCGATCTCGCGAAAACGGCGCAATGCCATTTCTCCAGCATTGAGGCTGGCCAGCACATCCTCCAGCAGGTGTTCGGTAACCAGCGCCTGTGGCAGATGCGTTGCCCAGTCCACGTTGCCCGGGCTGAGCAGTTCGAACCCGTAGTCATTGACGGCAATCGAAACCGAAAGCGGCTGCACGCGGCTCACTCGCCAGGCAATCAGGTTGGCCAGGCCAAGGTTGGCCATGCGTCCGGCGAACGGGTACAGGAACAGGTGCCAACCTTGGCGCGACTTGAAGGTCTCGGCCAGCAGCGTGCCGGGGGTGGGCAGCGCCGACCATAGCGCCTGCAAGGTCAGCAGAGGGCGCACTGCACGCATCTCCGGGCCTTGGAAGCGCCCCTGGGATGCTGCGCCAAGCTGCTCGACCAGTGCGTCGGCCAGTTCGCTGGAAAGCGGCATGCGGCCACCATTCCAGCGAGCGACCGCTGCCTTGCGCGCGGTGCTGCGGCGTACGTAGGCGGTCATGTTTTCCACGCGCACCAGTTCCAGCACTCGCCCGGCGAACACCAAGGTATCGCCAGGGCGCAAACGGGCAATGAACGCCTCTTCGACGCTGCCCAGCGCCTTGCCTCCGCCGCCCTTGCTCCAGTACTTGAGCTGCAGGCTGGCGTCGCTGACGATAGTACCGATACTCATGCGGTGGCGACGTGCCAGGCGTTCGCTGGCAACCCGGTAAGCACCGTCGGCCTGGCGCTCGACGCGCTGGTAGTCCGGGTAGGCGCTGAGTGAACTGCCGCCATGGCAGACGAAGTCCAGCGCCCATTGCCACTGGCTGTCGCGCAACTCGCGAAAGGCCCAGGTGCTGCGCACTTCGGCCAGTAACTGCTCCGGGTGAAAGCCACTGCCCAGGGCCATGCTGACCAGATGTTGCACCAGCACGTCCATGCACAAGCGCGGCGAATGACGGGCCTCGATGTGCCCGGCTGCCAATGCCTGCCTGGCGGCGGCTGCTTCCACCAGTTCCAGGCTGTGGGTGGGCACCAGAGTAACCCGGGAGCGCCGCCCCGGCGCGTGGCCGGAGCGCCCGGCCCGTTGCACGAGGCGGGCAATGCCCTTGGCGGAACCGATCTGCAGTACTCGCTCCACGGGCAGGAAGTCCACCCCCAGGTCCAGGCTGGAGGTGCAGACCACTGCCTTCAGGCTGCCTTGCTTGAGGCTGCGCTCGACCCAGTCACGGGTATCGCGGGCCAGCGAGGCATGGTGCAAGGCAATCAGGCCGGCCCAGTCGGGGCGTGCTTCGAGCAGGGCCTGGTACCAGAGTTCGGCCTGCGCCCGCGTGTTGGTGAATACCAGGCAACTGGTGCTGGCATCGATCTCCCGGCTGACCTGGTCGAGCATCTTCAAGCCCATGTGCCCTGCCCAGGGGAAGCGCTCGATGGCCGTTGGCAGCAGGGTATCGACCTGCAGCGGCTTGTCTTGTCGGCCTTGTACCAGCAAGCCGCCTTGTGGCAGCAATACGTCCAGCGCATGTTGAAGATTGCCGAGGGTGGCGGACAGGCCCCAGGTCGGCAGGCTCGGGTGCCAGTGGCGCAGGCGGGCCAGCGCCAGTTGCAGTTGTACCCCGCGCTTGTTGCCCAGCAGTTCGTGCCATTCGTCCACCACTACCAGGCGCAGCGTGGCGAAGTCTTCGCGGGCTTGTGCCCGGGTCAACAGCAGCGTAAGGCTTTCAGGGGTAGTGACCAGTACGCTGGGCAGGCGCCGTGCTTGCCGGGCACGTTCGGCGCTGCCGGTGTCGCCGCTGCGAACGCCCACGCTCCAGGGCAGGCCCAGGTCGTCCAGCGGCAACTGCAGCGCGCGAGCGGTGTCGGCGGCCAAGGCACGCATGGGAGTAACCCACACCACCTGCAACGGTGCAGCCAGACGCCCCTGGGCTTCGGCCTTGAAGGCCCGCAGCGCGGCGAGCCATACCGCGTAGGTCTTGCCGGCACCGGTACTGGCATGCAGCAAGCCGGATTCGCCCCGGTCCACGGCTGCCCATACACGGCGCTGGAAAGCGAAAGGCTTCCAGCCACGCTTGGCGAACCAGGCCTTGGCGAGGTCGGTGGCGGCGGGCATGGGGCATAGGGTCCTTCGGTGGCTGTGTTTCTACAGACAACCAGCCAGGTGCAATGGTTTTACCGGATCAGTTTGCCAGCAGATAGCCGCTGCGGCACACCTGCTCGCCTGCGACGTGGGCGATGACCATGCCTGCGGTAGCCATGCGCCGTACGTTACGTGCATACAGCAGGCCGGGCTGGCTGTTGTGGATGGCAGTCACCCGGTCGCTGAGCGGGTCGATGACTTCGGCGATCAACTGGCCCGCTTCCAGGTGCTGGCCTGGCCGGGCGTGGTACACCAGCAGCCCGCCCAGTGGCGTTATCACCGGTTCGACGGCGGCCAGCGGCGTGGCCGGGCAGCGCAAGTCGGGCAGGGCCGGGCTGGCGCCTTCGATGACCCCCGCATGGGTCAGGAAATCGAGAATCGCCTGGCAGTCCTTGCTGGCCAGGTCGTGGCTGACATCGGCCTGGCCGCGCAGCTCGACGGTGACCGAGCAGCAGCCCAGCGGAATCGGGAACCGTTTGCCGAAGCGTTGCTGCAACTGCCACCACACCAGGCTGAAGCATTCATCGAACGACTGCCCGCCCGAATCGGTGGCCAGCAGGCTTGCCTGGGCACCCAGGTAGCGGGCCAGCGGTTCGATCTGCGGCCAGGCGTCTGGCGTGGTGTACAGGTGCTCGACCGCCTCGAAGTCGCAGTGCAGGTCCAGCACCATGTCGGCATCGCAGGCAAGGCGCTGCAGTATCAGGCGTTGGGCCTGCAGCGGTGTGCGCGCCGGGTGTGCGTCCAACCCCCGGCGCAGGTATTCGCGGATCAGTGCGAGGTTGTGTGCCGGGTCTTCGGTCAGGTGTTCTTCGATCTGGTCGCCGATGCTGTCGGAAAGGTCGACGAAGTTACGGTTGAAGTTCTCGCCACTTTGCAGTTCGAAACGTCCCAGCGGCGCGTCCAGCAGCACTTGTTCCAGGCCGACCGGGTTGGCCACCGGCACCAGGATGATCTCGCGCTGCAGGCGGCCTTGCTGTTCCAGTTCACCCAGGCGGCGCTTGAGGTGCCAGGCCACCAGCATGCCGGGCAGCTCGTCGGCATGCAGCGAGGCCTGAATATAGACTTTGCCGCCACCGCGAGGTCCGAAGTGGAAGCTGTGCAACTGGCGGGTAATGCCCGGAACGGGCGAGAGCAGGTCGTGAGTTGAATGGTGCATGGTGGTCCTGGGTGCGTGGCGAAAACGGTCTGCGACACAGTCGGCACAGAGATGGAAGCACAGTTTTCGGGCTTGCGCCTCCTTCGATTGCGCCCCGATTACCGCGTCGGCTTCTTCGCGGGCGCGCCCGCTCCCACAAGGAACCTCACAATCCTCGGGCCTGTGATGAACCTGTGGGAGCGGGCGAGCCCGCGAAAAAGCCAACCCGGTATCGAATTGATTTCAGGCCAGCAGCGCCTGCAATGTAGCCAGGTCATCCGCTTCTTCCACTGGCTTGTCCAGCCGCCAGCGCAGCATCCGCGGAAAGCGCACGGCAATGCCGCTCTTGTGCCTCCTGGACAGCGCGATGCCCTCGAAGCCAAGCTCGAACACCAGCGTCGGCGTCACGCTGCGCACCGGCCCGAAGGTTTCAACCGTGGTCTTGCGGATGATGGCGTCGACCTTGCGCATCTCTTCGTCACTGAGCCCTGAATAGGCTTTGGCAAAGGGGACCAGTGCCCGCCCCGGCGTACCGGCTGGCGCGTCCCACACGGCGAAGGTGTAGTCGCTGTACAAGCTGGCCCGCCGGCCGTGGCCGCGCTGGGCATAGATCAGCACGGCATCGACGCTGAACGGGTCGATCTTCCACTTCCACCAGGTGCCCATGTCCTTGGTGCGCCCCACGCCATACAAGGCCTCGCGCTGTTTCAGCATCAGCCCTTCCACCCCCAGGCTGCGGGACTGTTCGCGCTGGCAGGCAAGGTCGGCCCAGTCCCGGCCTTCGAGTAGAGGCGAGAGCAACACCGGGGCCAATGGGTGCTCCTCAAGCACGTGTTCCAGCTGTTGGCGGCGTGCATGCTGCGGCCGGCTGCGCCAGTCCTCGCCTTGCCATTCCAGCAGGTCGTAGGCCTGCAGCACGACCGGCGCGTCGCTCAGCAGCTTCTTGCCCAAGGTCTTGCGACCCAGGCGCTGCTGCAACATGGCAAAGGGTTGTACAGCCAGTTCAGCCGCTGAGCTGCCGGGTTTCCACACCAGGATCTCGCCATCGAGCACGACACCGTCGGGTAGCGTCTGCGCCAGGCTGTGCAATTCGGGGAAGCGTTCGGTGACCAGTTCCTCACCGCGCGACCAGACCCACAGCTGGCCTTCGCGCTTGACCACCTGGGCGCGAATGCCGTCCCATTTCCATTCGATCTGCCATTCGCTTGGCGGCCCGAGCAGTGCATCGAGCTGGTCGGTTGGTACCTGCAGGGGGTGGGCCAGAAAAAACGGGTAGGGCTGGCCGCCACGCTGGCTATGTTCATCGTCTGATTCCGGGGCTATCAGCCGTTGATAGCTGGCTGCCGTCGGGCGGTGGCTGATGTCGGTGTAGCCAACCAGGCGCTGGGCCACGCGTTTGGCATCCAGCCCGGCCAGTTGTGCGAGGGCGCGAGTGACCAACAGCTTCGATACCCCCACGCGAAAGCTGCCAGTGATGAGTTTCAGGCAGAGCATCAGGCTGGGGCGGTCCAACTGGGCCCAAAGAGGCGGCAGGCGTTGCTGGATCTCCTCGACCGGCAGGCCACGCAATGGCAACAGATGCGCTTCGACCCAGCGGGCGAGGCCCTCGTCGCCAGGGTGGTGGCTTTCCGGTACCAGCAGGGAAATGGTTTCGGCCAGGTCGCCAACGGCCTGGTAGCATTCCTCGAACAGCCAGTCAGGCAGCCCCGCCAACCTGCCAGCCAGCTCCCGCAGCACGCGTGTAGGCACCAGTTGGCGAGGGCGGCCACCTGCCAGGAAGTACACCGCCCAGGCGGCATCCCCAGCCGGGGCGGTGCTGAAGTAGTCGCGTAGCGCCGTGAGCTTTGCAGTGCTGGAGGTAGTCGCATCCAGCCTCAGGTACAGCTCGGCGAATGCTTTCATGCGTCTGGCTCCGCTGCTACCACGTCATCTTCCTCGCCGTACTCGGTCACGAAAGCGCGGGCATCGAGGCCTTGTTCGATGAGGTAGCGCACCAGCACATTGACCGAGCCATGGGTGACCATCACGCGTTCTGCGCCAGTCTGGCCGATGGCCCAGAGCAACCCCGGCCAATCGGCATGGTCCGAGAGCACGAAACCTCGGTCTACCCCGCGCCGGCGGCGGGTGCCGCGCAGCAGCATCCAGCCACTGGCAAAGGCATCGCTGTAGTCGCCGAAACGGCGCATCCAGCTGCTGCCACCCGCCGAAGGCGGTGCCAGGACCAGTGCCTGGCGCAGCAGCGGGTCGTTGCGTGGGATATCGCCCACATAGCGGGTTTGCGGAAGGTAGACGCCAGCGTCCCGGTACACCCGGTTGAGTGGTTCGACAGCGCCATGCACGAGGACAGGACCAATGTTGGCGTCCAGCCCGTGGAGGATTCGCTGGGCCTTGCCGAAGGCATAGCAGAACAGCACGCTGGCTTTGCCCTGTTCACTATTGGCGCGCCACCAGGTATTGATGCCGGTGAAGATCTCGCCCTGGCTGGGCCAACGGTAGATGGGCAGGCCGAAGGTCGATTCGGTGATGAACGTGTGGCAGCGCACCGGTTCGAACGGCGTGCAGGTGCCGTCGGGTTCCACTTTGTAGTCGCCGGAGGCGACCCAGACCTCGCCCTGGTACTCCAGGCGCACTTGCGCCGAGCCCAGTACATGCCCGGCCGGGTGCAGGCTCAGGGTTACGCCATGGTGCAGCAGGCGTTCGCCGTACGGCAGGGTTTGCAGGTTGATGTCCTGGCCCAGGCGGCTGCGCAGGATGCCGGCGCCTGGGGCGGCGGTGAGGTAATGGCGGTTGCCGACGCGGGCATGGTCGCCGTGGCCGTGGGTGATGACGGCACGCTCCACTGCCCGCCAGGGGTCGATGTAGAAATCACCGGGCGGACAGTACAGGCCTTCGGGGCGGGCGATGACGAGGTCCATGGCTCAACGTCTGGAGTAGGGCTTGCTAGGTCAGAGTGTCGAGGCCCGCGACAAGTTCTATGTGTGAGGCAGCCCTCTCGAGGGCTGCCAGACCCGCGTCAGGAAATAGCGACCTTCCAGCCCGTTTTTCGGGCTTCTTCGATACAGATCTTGGCGACGCGGGCGATGTTCAGGCGTTTGCCGTCATGCATCAAATATGGCGAAGCACGGAAGTGATCCCAAGTGGTATCGACGCTGTTTGGCAGCAGGTCCTCGGTGTCGTAAGTGATTTCCAGGGTGACGGGTGAAGTAACCGCAGGGGCGCAGGCATCTCCGTCGCTGATCATGCGGTAGTCGGCGATTGCAGTTCCCACCCAAAGTTGTGCATTGACGGTAGCGCCAGCTGGAACTTTGAGGGTATCAGGCCAGGAAATTTCAATTTTCAGGGTTTCTGTAGCCATGTTCTCATCCTCTTGATGGAAAGTGTGCCGCACCTGTCCGGGAACAGTGCGGCACCGAGGATGCTAGGTAGCTGGGCGGCTGCCGGTAACCAGGAAAGGCTCCACTAGCGCCCTGGCACCAACGTCAAACGCTGGTTGCCATACGCCCGCCCGAAGTTCTGCTGCTGCAGTGGCAGGCTCATGAAGCGCCCTTTGAACCAGGCATCCAGCCCGTCGCTGTAATGCGTGCTGGCCGGGTTGCCGGACTGCCCGCTGCTGGTCAGTACCTGCAACGGCTCGGCCTGGCCGAAGTCGACGATCATCCGCGCCGAGGCCGGCAGGCGGGTGTCGAAGTCGGCGCCCCAGGCGTATGGCGTCAGGGCCAGGGTGGTGAAGTCGCCACCGGCAGCCAGCGGCGAGCGGCCGAGGGCGTCGCCCAGGCCATGGTAGGCCGGTGCAGGCCAGCGGTATTGGTGCAGCTTGCCCCACTGCCAGGCGCGGCGGTCGGCGCCCAGATGCGCGGTGCCGGCATCCACCGCGCCAGCCAGGCTGCGGGCGAGAATGGCCGGCTTGTCTTCTTTCTGCGGCGTGCTGCGGTCATCCCAGAACGGGCTGTCGTCGCGGCCCAGCAGGTGGTCGGCCTGCGCCGAGAACGACAACCGCGCATTGCTGACGAAAGCCTGCCAGGCCGGGCCGGATTCCGGGCCCAGGTCGTCGAGGAAGGTTTGCCGGGCCACTTCCTGGAGGAACAGTTCGTACAGTGCGGCATCGGCCGATACCGGGCTCAGGCGGCCATCGAAGGCCTTGAGCCGGGCCAGCGCGTCGCTGGCCTTGTCGCGCTGTGCGGCGGGCAGGGCGTCGATCGCCTGCTTGAGCGGCTGGGCCATGCCCGGGGCGTCGAACATCTGCTTGAGCTTGTCGGCCAGCAGTGTGGTCTGGTCGTTCTGCAGGGCCATCAGGCTGCGGCTGTCGTGGCGGCCATTGCCGGCCAGCTGGGCCAGGCGCTCGGCGCGCTCGGGGTAGTACCAGGTGCTGGACAGCTGCATGCCATAGCCACGCGGCAGGCTGCGCTGGTTGGCGTGGCCGATCCAGCCGGCGGGCGGGTCCTGGTCGTAAGGGTGCAGCATCGGGTCGGCATAGCCGTCCCAGTCGTAGCGCCCGTCCCAGCCCGGCGAGGGCAGCAGGCCCTGGCCTTCGCGGCGGTTGGGGTAGCGGCCACTGACTTGCCAGCCGATGTGCTCGGGTTCGGCGAAGACGAAGTTGAGGGCGGCGGCGGTCACTTCACGGGTGCTGTCGAAAGCACGCTCCACGCTCTTGGCGCGGGTCAGGTCGAACAGCGCATCCAGGCTGCGGTCGCCCTTGAACTGTGGCAGGTTCAGTGCCAGGCCCAGGCTGGCATTGCCTGGCTGGGCCAGCAGGGTGCCGTGGCGGGTGTCGTACATCACCTCGCGCAGCGGGCGCTGGCCGCGGACGAAGAAGGTTTCGCTACGGGCGCGGGCCGGCAGCCATTTGCCGTCGGCCAGGTAGCTCAACTGGCTGCCCTGGTGGCGCAGTTGCTCCAGGTACAGGTCCTGGTTGTCGGCCATGACCGCGCTGCTGCTCCAGGCCAGCTTGCCGTTGTAGCCGGCCAGCACGATCGGCAGGCCGGGCAACGACAGGCCGGCGACCTGGTACTTGCCGGTGTGGATCTGCACCGGGCTCAGGGCCCAGGCGGCTCGGCTGTCGCTGGCCAGCAGGCTCTTGCCGCTGCGGCTGCGCTGCGGCGCCAGGGCCAGGTTGGCCGAGCCCGGGCTGCCCAGAAGGTCGAGGTCGGCCAGCTTCTGGCTGGCAGCTGCCAGGGCCGGCAGCCCCGGCAACTGGCTGGCCAGGTTCAGGCCCTTGAGCTTGTCCACTTCGGCGTCGGCCAACGGCTCGTCCGGGGCACCGGGTAGCAGCCAGGCCAGCTTGTCGCTGCCGGCTTTCTGCGCCAGGGTCAGGGCGCTCAGTTCTTCCTGCAGGTTCACCGACTGGCTGAAGGCATACAGGCTGAAGATCAGCGCCGAGTCTTCGGGCTTCCAGTATTCGGGGCGGTAGCCACTGCTGGCCAGGCCGGCGGGCAGCTTGTCGCGGTAGCGGAACAGGTAGGCGTTGACCCCGCGTGCATACACTTCGAAGAAGCGCTTGAGCCGTGGCGACGCGTCGGCGTACTGCTGGGCGGCGCTCTGCTTGAGGTTGGCCGCGCGCATCAGGCGGTCGATGTCCAGCGCGTCGCTGCCGGCCAGTTCTGCCAGGCGGCCCTGGGCCAGCAGGCGCATGGCGACCATCTGCTCGATGCGGTCGCCGGCATGCACATAGCCCAGGCTGAACAGGGCGTCATGGAAGCTGCTGCTTTCGATCAGTGGTGCGCCCATTGCGTTGCGCCGTACCGAGACGTTCTGCGCCAGGCCCTTGAGCGGCTGCACGCCGCTGGTCGGTGGCACGCTGCCCTGGTAGCCGCCCGTCTGGCAGCCGGCCAGCCCGAGCATGCCGAGCAGCGTGGCAGCGGTTGCGAACCGCGGGCGGAATGGAGGAAAGGCGGAGGCGGCCATGACAAGGGCTCCTGCAAGGCGTGGCGGGTTTCGAAAGGCGCTAAGGTAGTGAGCGCGCAGGCGCCGTGCAAGGTCCCTGGGCGGTTTATTTGCCAGTGCCGACTCAAACCTTGAAATGTTCGGCCACGGCGTCGGAAAAGTGCGTGCAATTGATGCGAGCAAGGCGTTGATAGTCACGGCTGACGGCGAAGGCCGAGCCTGGCATCAATAGCACCTTGTGCTGTTCCAGGCGACGCATGAAAGGCTGCAGGTCGGCCAGTTCGGGGTGGTAGACCCACAGGAACATGCCGCCTTGGGGCGTTATGTCGAACTGCCAGCCACGCGCCCGCAACAACTGCTGGGTCTGCGCCTGCTGCCGGATCAGACGCTGCTGCAGGTCTTGCATGTGCCGGGCATAGGTGCCGTCGGACAAGATGGTGTTGACGAAGCGTTCGCAAAACGCCGGCACCGCCACGCAGGTCAGCAGTTTCAGGCGCGTCAGCGGCTCTATCAGCTCTGCCGAGCAGGCGATGTAGCCCACGCGCAATGAAGCGGACAGGCATTTCGAGAAGCTGCCGATGTAGATGACCCGCTCAAGGTTGTCCAGTTCGGCAAAGGTCTGGCGCACACCCGGGCTGAAGTCGCCGTAGACATCGTCCTCGACCACGAAGAAGTCGTGTTCCACCGCCAGGCGCAGGACGCTGAAGGCATTGTGCGGGCTGATGTTGCCGCCGGTCGGGTTGTGGAAGGTGCTGTTGCAGAAGAACGCCTTGACCTTGTGCCTGGCCAGGTGCTCCTTCATGTCTTCCACGCTTGGTCCGTCCTGGGTTCGGCGCACCCCGACCACGTGGCCGCCGGCCAACTGGATCAGCTTGATCAGGTTGCCGTTGCCGGGCTCGTCGACGAACACGTGATCGCCTGGCTTGATCAACAACCGCGCCACCAGGTCCAGCGCTTGTGTGGCGCCCAGTGTAGTCAGCAACTGGCTTGGCCGGGCATCGACACGGGTCAGGCGTTTCAGGTGCACGCACAGCTGTTTGCGCATGGGCAGGTAGCCCTGGATGTCGCCATATTCCGCCAGCGAGCTCTGCTCCAGCCGCGCAGTGCGTCGAATCGCCTTGGCCAGCAGCTCGGTGTCACGCCAGGCGGGTGGCAGCCAGCCGCTGCCCAGTTTGATGTAGTGCTGGCCCCCCTGCAGCAGCTTGAACAGTGGGTCGCCGGCCATGCCTGCGGGCGCATCCACTGCGCCGGTTTGCCGTGTGTGGCTGGCGACGAAGTAGCCGCGGCCAGGAATGGCAGTCAACACACCTTCGCTGACCAGCCGGGCATAGCTGGAGACGACATCGTGGTAGCTGCAGCCAACCGCCGCCGTCAGCTTGCGGATGGACGGCATGCGCTGGCCGGGCAGCCATTCGCCGGCTTCGAGGCGCTGTTTCAACTGGTCATGAAGGCTGTGCGGGCGCATGGCGGGTCCAGCAGCTGTTAGAAAAAATAGCCTAACAGTTAACCGGAAAGCGCGTCGACTGTTCGAATTTCAGGGCGCGGCAGATGCGACCATGCACCTGTCGGCATCTTTCCCAATACCGAAATCGACCCGTCCACCAACCGTGAGCACACGCTATGTCGAGCACACTTCCGCGGCGCACGTACCTGTATTTCACCGCGCAATCGATCAACCTGACGACTGCGGTCATGTCCGTGACCATGGCGGCCATTGTCGGGGCGGCGCTGGCGCCTGCCGCCACGTGGTCCACCGTGCCCTATGGTTTCCAGTTCCTCTGCCTGATGCTGGCCACCTATCCGGTCTCCAGGCTGATGAGCCGTATTGGCCGCAAGCGCGCCTTCATGCTGGGCTCGATCCCTTTGGCGGTGTCTGGCATCAGTGGTTACCTGGCTGTGCAGTACCAGCACTTCCCGACGCTGGTGATCAGCCATTCGGCATTGGGCATCTACATTGCGTTTGCCAACTTCAATCGCTTCGCGGCCACCGACAATCTGGCCCAGAACCTGAAGCCCAAGGCGCTTTCCCTGGTCGTGGCCGGTGGGGTGATCGCTGCCGTGGTCGGGCCGGCGCTCACCGAGTGGCTGAGGGACGTTGGTGGGTATCCGCTGTTTTCGCTGTGCTACGCCGCTTTTGTCGGCCTGGCGGTGATGTCGTTGCTGACAGCGGCCTGCCTGCCCGGCGATACCGGCACCGCCAGTAACGACCGTGCAGCGAAACCGGCTGGCACGACCGCCGAGCCGCTGAGCCCGGTGGTTGCCGTGGCCATGGCAGTGGCCGCGCTGGGCTACGGGATCATGAATTTGCTGATGATCCAGGCGTCCATGCACATGAAATACATGCATGAGGACTTTTCCGACGTTCGCCTGGCGATTCAATGGCATGTGATTGCCATGTTTGCGCCGTCGTTCTTCACCGGCGCCATCATCCACAAGCTCGGCATCCGGGCCACCATCTGTCTCGGCCTGGGCCTGCTGATCGGTTGCACGGCCATGAACATGTGGTCGCACAGCTACGCGATGATGACCTTGTCACTGATAGCCCTGGGCCTGGGTTGGAACCTGACCTACGTGGGCGGTGGGGCGCTGTTGGCGCAGACGCTGCAAAACAGCCCGGCAGCGATGCAGATGCAGGGGAAGAACGATCTGGCCATTGCGGTGTTCGCGACCATTGGCGCATTCAGCCCGTCGCTGTTGCTGGGTACGGTCGGTTGGGATGGCACCAATGCCATTTGCATGGCCCTGTGCATCGTGCTGCTCATGGCCACCGCAGGGTTGCTGCAGCGCAAGGTTTCAGGGCCTGCCAGGGCCAGCTAGGCCCCGGCTACCCACTGCGCGGCCCGCGGCAGGGACGCGCAAGCGCTGTTCAGGTCAGGCGCCGTGGCACTTCTTGAACTTTTTCTGGCTACCGCACGGGCACGGGTCGTTACGGCCAACGTCCTTCAGGGCGTTGCGTACCGGCTCCTGGTGGCCGTGGTTGCAGTGCGGGCCGTGTACATGGCCATGATCGTGGTGGTGATCATGATCGTGGTTGCAGTCAGGGCCATGAACGTGGGGTTGCTGGGACATTGCAGGGTTACTCCAGTTTGTAATCACCGGGGATTATCTCACCACTGCGCGACAAGTGCAGGTCCCGATGGATGAGCAACCCGGTCGCCAGTTCGCCCTGCAGGCTGTAGTGCAGCGGTTGTTCGCTTTTCAGCAGCTTGGCCAGTGGTTTCAGGTGCTGCCACAGGTTGGTCCGCGCGGTGATATTGAAAGTACGCTGGGCATGCCCGCCGACACTGCGCCACACGCTGGTTTCATCCTGCACCAGCAACAGGTCGTTGAGGCGTATGGCATACGACAGGTTGCGGATGAATAGGCGGCTGTCATTGGGGTTGTCGATTCGCAGATGCAGCACGAATTCCTGCTCCAGCAACCTGGCCTTGACCGTCTCCACCTCGACCAGGTGCACCTCGGGTTCGCGCCAGTCGTCACTGCCCCAGCTGGCGCAGCCCGCCAGCAGTGCCAGCCATGCCATCAAGGTGGCGAGCAGCAGCGGGCGGGTGCGGGCGATCATGTTCAGCTACCCACGTAACTGGCGCAGCATTTCTTGAACTTCTGGCCGCTGGCGCAGGGGCAGGGGTCGTTGCGCCCGGCCTTGAGCCCGACCGTGGGGTCGATGAAGTACCAGCGCCCGGCATGCTGGACGAATGCCGAGCGCTCGCGGTGCTGATGGTCACCCTCCTGGTCGTGCCAGCGTGCAGTGAAGGTGACAAAACCGTGCTCCGGCTGGCCGCCCAGCACCTCTGCGCTTTCCACCTCCAGGCCCAGCCAGGTGCTCTGGGCGCTCCAGGCGGCCATGGCGGCACGGTCCAGGCCGGCTTGCTGGGCGGGCAGGGTGGTGGCCACCAGATAGTCGACCAGGCCCAGCACGTAAGCGCTGTAGCGTGAGCGCATCAGCGCCTGGGCATCCGGTGCCGGGGTGCCGGCATGGTAATGCCCGCAGCAGGCGTCGAGCAGGTTGCCACTGCCACAAGGGCAGACCGAGACACTCATCATCACCACCAGTACTTGCCGAAGTTTTCAGGGTTGGCCCAGAACTTGGCATTCAGCCAGTCCGGTACCTGCTTGTAGTCATGTAAATCATAGGTGAACAGGCTCAATACCTGCTGGTCACGGCGGAATTTCTCGCTGGCCGACAGGGCCAGGGCAAAGAAATCGGTGTCTTGCCAGCCACAGGCGGCCAGGTCGGCCAGCACCGCGACCCGGCTGGCATTGAGGTTGCGAATGCCGCCGAGCAATTCCAGGCCGGTGCGTTTGGGCAGGTGCTCCAGGCAGTCCACCAGTACCGCCAGGTCAAAGCGCTGGGCTGCCAGTTCGGCCGGCAGCGGGCCTGGGGCGGCCGTGGCGATGGTTACCTGTGGGTGCGCCTGGGCGAAGGCGTCCAGCGCCGGGAAGCGCGTGCCCACCAGCAGCAGGCGTTGCGGGGTGAAGCGCTCGAGCAGGGCCGCCAGGGCCTGCTGCGGGGTGCGCTGGGAAAAACCGTCGGTCATTGGCAATCCTCGTTGAAGTCGTCCAAGACTAGCGGGCCGCAGCGTGCGGGCAAAGAGGCATGTGACTGTGTCGTGGCTTATTGGTGGCAGGGATCAGATGCTCGGTCTTTACTCCCTGAAATCGGCCTTATGCCGATTCCCCCTAGGAGAAGCAATGAAATGAGCATAGTACGCACAGCGATACCCCTGGTTCTGCTCACCAGTGTGTTGACTGGTTGTGCAGGTTTGCAAAAGACCGACTGGCCGAAATGTGCCGCCGTCGGGGGTGTAAGCGGCGCTGCCCTGGGCGCCATCGAGAGCTCCAGCTGGGCTGGTTGGGGCGCGTTGCTGGGCGGTGGCCTGGCGGCGGGCTATTGCTGGGCCCATGGCGATGGCGACGAGGATGGCGACGGCGTGCCGGACAGCCGTGACAAGTGCCCAGGCACCCCGCGCGGTGTGCAGGTCGATGCCAACGGCTGCCCGCCAGAGCCGGCCGCGGTGGTCGAGGAAGTGGTGGTGCAGAAGGAAGAAGTCATCGTCATCCGCGATGTGCACTTCGAGTTCGACTCTGCGCGCCTGACCGCCAGCGACAAGGAGCGCCTCAACACCATTGCCACGCGCCTGAAACAGGAAGCGCCGTCCGCCCGCCTGAGCGTCAGCGGCCATACCGACAGCGTCGGCTCCGACAGCTACAACCAGAAACTGTCCGAGCGCCGTGCCCACTCGGTGACCGATTACCTGGTCGAGAGCGGTGTGCCGCGCAGCAGCTTCGTTTCGGTGGTCGGTGCCGGTGAAACCCAGCCGGTGGCAGACAACGCCACGGCCGATGGGCGCGCCATGAACCGCCGTACCGAGATCAAGATCCAGCGGTAGAGCGGCGTGCGCCCGTGCCTTGAGCAGTGGCACGGGCGCGCCTTCACGGCGGTCAACCGTCCGTGGCCAATGACACAGGAGCATTCAGCATGAGTGTGACGTCGAAGGCGGCGCTGCCGCTGTTGGTGGCTGCCAGCCTGCTCGCGGGCTGCGCCACCCACAGCGATGGCAGCGCGCCGCTCAACCAGAGGACCTGGCCCATCTGCAGCCTGCTCGGCGGCCTGGTCGGTGGTGGCCTGGGCGCCATCGAAAGTTCGAGCTGGGCGGCTGGCGGCGGTGCCCTTGGCGCCATTGCCGGGGGCCTGATCTGTTACGCCCAGGATGGCGACGAAGATGGCGACGGTATTTTCGACCGCCGCGATCGTTGCCCCGATACCCCCGCCAACACTGCGGTCGACCACATGGGCTGCCCGTTGAAGGTGTACCCCGCATCGCCGCCTGCCACTGAACCTGAACCGTCGCCAGAGGTGATCATCCTGGATGACAACGGCGCGGTGATGTTCGCCTTCGATTCCGCCGAGCTGACCCCGGCGGCCCAGCAGCGCCTGCAAGGCCTGGTGGCGAAGCTCGATTCACCGACGGTGGCGAAAGTAAGTGTGATCGGGCATACCGACAACGTAGGCTCCGACAGCTACAACCAGGCACTTTCCGAACGCCGCGCCAGCAGCGTGGCCGTTTACCTGATCAGCCAGGGGCTGGAGGCGGGCAAGGTCACCAGCCAGGGGCGCGGCGAGAGTGAACCGCTCACCGACAATGAAAGCGAGGAGGGCCGCGCCCGCAACCGACGGGTGGAACTGCACCTCAACTGAGTGGTGCTGGCGCCTGTCCTGACATTGCAGTTAATGTTGGTCGCACGGCCCGCTCGAACGGGCCGTCTCGACATAACAACAATCCATGGGGGCGGGATATGAAGTTCATCCTGGGCTTGGGCAAGGTCCTGACAGTCGCTTTCTGGGGTGTGGTGTTGTTCAATCAGTTGATGCCACAACCCTTGCCCTTCAATCTGCTGATCAACGCCGCCGGCATCACCTTGCTGGGCCTGCACCTGCTCGAAGTGCTGTTCTTCAATGGCAGCCTGCGCGGCCGCAGCCACCGCTGGTTCGATCGTCTGCAGATCCTGTTGACGGGTATCTTCCATGTCATGTCCATCCCCCGTGTGCAGGAGGCGCCGCGAAATGCGTAATCTGATGTTGCTGGCCATGTTGGCCGTTCCCCTGGCCCAGGCCGAAAGCCTGGAGGTCGCTGCCAATTCCATGCTGCGCCTGCCCGACAAGTCGGCAAGCGTGCACCTGGCACAGTTGCGTGTCGCCGATGCCGCAACCCTGCTGCTGCCTGCCACGCTCGCTGAGTTGAAGGTCGACCAGCTGGAGTTGGGGCGCGATGCACGTATCGCCATTGCACCTTCCGATAGCCCGTTGCTGATCGAGGCGCGCAGTGCGCGGCTGGGTGAGGGGAGCGAATTCAGTGCGCCGGGAGCGGCGGGTACTTACCAGCGGGGAGCCCGGTCGGGCCGCAGCCTGGACCTGAAACTGGCTGAAGTGGATGCCGAGCGCCTGGCCATCGATGCCCGTGGCGGTGCCGGTGCGCCGGGGTACGTGGGGCTCGATGGCGCCAACGGCCAGGCCGGTGGCTGCACCTGGGGCCAGGCCAGCCGCGGTGCCAATGGCGATGACGGCGGCAACGGGCACGATGGTGCGCCGGGTGGGCGCATCCGCTTGAGCGTGCCGCAGGGCTTCCCGCAAGAACGCATCGTGGTGCGCCTGGACGGCGGCGCACCGGGCAAGGCCGGGGCTGCAGGCAAGGCCGGCAAGGGCGGGGCTAGCAAGGGTTGCCTGGTGTACCGCACAGACGCCGGCGCCAACGGCCGGCCGGGGCAGCCGGGCCAGCCTGGATTGGCCGGCGCTGCAGGTGAGCTGATTCTGCAGCGCCTCTGAAGCCTTGCCGCGCCCCCTGTAGGAGCGGCCTTGTGTCGCGATGGGCTGCGCAGCAGCCCCAGGATTTCAGCGCCTTCGCCCAAATTGCCGGGGCTGCTGCGCAGCCCATCGCGACACAAGGCCGCTCCTACAGGGGCCGCGCAGATCCTGTCAGAGCATCAGCCGCGAACTGGCCACGGCTACCACCGCCAGGCCCAGCAGCAGGTTGATCCCCACCATCCGCCGAATCCGCCCCAGCACTGCCGCACCTGCCGGCCAGTCCTCGGCCTGCACCGCCGCCCTCAGCTCCGGCAGCAGCAACGCCTGGATGCGCATGAACAGGGCAAACATGGCGATGCCCCCACCGATCATCACCTGCACATACTTCGGTGCAGTCTCGAAGCCGCTGAAGCGCATGTGCAACATGCCGATACCACTTATCGCCAAAATCGCCACGGCCAGCCAGACCCAACCGAAGAAGCGTCGGAAAACTTCCACCCACAAGCGCAGCCGGGCAGGCCCTTCAAGGGCTGCAACCGTTGCCGGGCGCAGCACCAGCCAGGCGAAGAACATGCCGCCGACCCACACCAGGGCGGCCAGGACATGCAGTGTGTAGGGCAGGGCAAAGGCAAGCATCCGGATCTCCATGCGGCATAAAGGGCAATAGCGGGGTATGATAGCCGCCCCATGCGAAACACTGAAAATATATCCAGCCCGCCGGGCGCCTGCAGACCATGATCAGCAACGAACTCAAAGCCACCATCCAGGGCGCCTATACGCGTTTTCTCGAAGCCAAGAGCCTCAAGCCGCGCTATGGCCAGCGCTTGATGATCGCCGAAGTGGCCAAGGTGCTCGGCGACATCGCCTGCGACGAAGAAGGCCGCCGTGCCGGCGAGCCTGCCGTGGTGGCAGTGGAGGCGGGCACCGGTACCGGCAAGACGGTGGCCTACAGCCTGGCTGCCATTCCGGCCGCCAAGGCCGCCGGCAAGCGCCTGGTGATTGCCACCGCCACCGTGGCGCTGCAGGAGCAGATCGTCTTCAAGGACCTGCCCGACCTCATGCGCAGCAGCGGGCTGAACTTCAGCTTCGCCCTGGCCAAGGGCCGTGGCCGCTACCTGTGCCTGTCCAAGCTCGACATCCTGCTGCAGGAAGGCCACGCCCAATCGGCCACCGCCCAGCTGTTCGAGGAAGAAGGCTTTCACATCGAAGTCGACGAGCGCAGCCAGAAGCTGTTCAACAGCATGATCGAGAAGCTTGCCGGCAACCGCTGGGACGGTGACCGCGACAGCTGGCCCGAAGCCCTCGAAGACCAGGACTGGGCGCGTCTGACCACCGACCACAGCCAGTGCACCGGCCGTCATTGCCCGAACTTCCAGCAGTGCGTGTTCTACAAGGCCCGCGAAGGCATGGGCAAGGTCGACGTGATCGTCACCAACCACGACATGGTGCTGGCCGACCTGGCCCTGGGCGGCGGCGCGGTATTGCCCGACCCGCGCGACACCATGTACGTGTTCGACGAAGGCCACCACCTGCCGGACAAGGCCATCGGCCATTTCGCCCACTATTCGCGCCTGCGCTCCACTGCCGACTGGCTGGAGCAGACCGCCAAGAACCTGACCAAGCTGCTGGCCCAGCACCCGCTGCCCGGTGACCTGGGCAAGTACATCGAACAGGTGCCGGAGCTTGCGCGGGAAGTGCGCACCCAGCAGCAGTTCATGTTCACCCTGTGCGAGCAGGTTGCCGACTTCCGCCCCAGCGAGGACAACGAAGGCCGTGAGCGCCCGCGCTACCGCTTCGAAGGCGGCGTGGTGCCGGAGCAGATTCGCGAAGTGGGCATCGAGCTGAAAAAGGGCTTTGCCCGCCTCAACGACCTGTTTACCCGCCTGGCCGACCTGCTCAAGGAAGGCATGGATGGTGAGGTCAACATCGGCATCGCCAGCCACCAGGCCGAGGAGTGGTACCCACTGTTCGGTAGCCTGGTCACCCGTGCGCAGGGCAACTGGGAGCTGTGGACGGCCTTTACCGCCGAAGACCCGGAAGACAGCCCGCCCATGGCCCGCTGGCTGACCCTGGCCGAGAGCGGTGCGCTGTTCGACATCGAAGTCAACGCCAGCCCCATCCTGGCCGCCGAAATGCTTCGCCGCAGCCTGTGGAGCGTGGCCCATGGCGCGCTGGTGACCTCGGCGACGCTGACCGCGCTGGGCAAGTTCGACCGCTTCCGCATGCGCTCGGGGTTGCCGCGTGACGCGGTCACCTGCGTGGTGCCCAGCCCGTTCGTGCATGGCGATGCCGGCCTGCTGCGGGTCCCCGACCTCAAGGCTGACCCGCGGGATGCGGCGGCGCATACCGCAGCGATCATCCGCGAACTGCCGAACATCGTCGAAGATGCCCGCGGCGCGCTGGTGCTGTTCTCCTCGCGCAAGCAGATGCAGGACGTGTTCGATGGCCTGGACCGTGACTGGCGCAAGCTGGTGCTGATCCAGGGCAACCTGTCCAAGCAGGAAACCCTTAACAAGCACAAGGCGCGGGTCGACGATGGCCAGCACAGTGTGCTGTTCGGCCTGGCCAGCTTTGCCGAGGGTGTCGACCTGCCGGGTGCCTACTGCGAGCACGTGGTGATCGCCAAGATTCCCTTCGCCGTGCCCGACGACCCGGTCGAAGCGGCGTTGGCCGAGTGGATCGAAGCTCGCGGCGGCAACCCGTTCATGGAAATTGCCGTGCCCGACGCCTCGCTGCGGCTGATCCAGGCCTGCGGCCGCCTGCTGCGAACCGAACAGGATCGCGGTGTCATCACCTTGCTTGACCGGCGCCTGGTCACCCAGCGCTACGGCAAGGCTATTCTCAATGCGCTGCCGCCGTTCCGGCGGGAGATTTCCTGACCGCCGGAGCACACTTGCTCCGGCGCGATGTCCATTACTCAGTCGTGGGCCATGAGGGCCCTGAAGGAGAGCCCCAGCCTTATGGTCCGCCGTACCCTGCCCGCCATTTTCGCCCTGTTGTTCAGCTCGCCCTTGCTGGCTGGGCAGCAGACGCTGTTCAGCTTCGTGCGCCCGGCCTCAGTGGTCAACGTGGCGACCGAGGATGCCGGCATGCCGCAGTACAACGCGGAGCAGACGGCCGAAGGCGAAGTGTTGCGGCGCGTGGTGTTCAACCCGGCCCAGCGGCCGACCCTGCGCCTCAGCCCGCAAAGCGGTGTGTGGGACTGGTCCGGCGGTCAGTTCCTGACCTTGCGCCTGCAAAGCGCGATGGATTGGGCGCTGACCGTGGACGTCATGGTGCAGGGCAGTGATGGCCGCACGTTGACCAGCCGCATCGACCTTCCGGCCGGTCCTGCGCAAACCGTGATGGTACCGCTGACGGCCAGCTCGCCGCTGAGCCAGGGCATGCGCGCCGGCCCGCCCATGCCCTGGAACCATGGCGGCCAGCGCCTGCTGCTGACCAGCAGCGCCGGCGCGGTCGACCTCAAGCAGGTGGCGTCGGTCAGCCTGAGTATCCCCAACCCCAAGGTGGCGCAGAACCTGCTGATCGAGCGGGTCGGCATCCAGGATGACGACCAGGCCTACAAGGCGGCCTACCATGAGCTGATCGATGCCTATGGCCAGTCCACCCGCGGCCATTGGCCTGAAAAGGTTGCCAATGACGAGCAGCTCAAGGCGGCCGATGCACGCGAGCAGCAACAGCTCAAAGGCTGGCTGGCAGAGCATGGCAAGCAGCAGCTGGATGCATACGGTGGCCTGCTGGCCGGGCCGGCGTTCGAGGCCAAAGGCTTCTTCCGCACCGAAAAGCGTGACGGCCGCTGGTACCTGGTAACGCCCGAGGGGCATCCGTTCTATTCCCTGGGGGTGAATGCCGTGGCCGCGGATGGCGGGCGTACCTACGTCGCCGGGCGTGAAGGGATGTTCAAGGCGTTGCCGGGCGAGGATGATGCACTGGCCGCATTCTATGGCGAAGGCAACAACGACGACGGCAACCCCTCGTCGCAAGGGCGCAACTTCAAACAGGGGCGCTGGTTCGATTTCTATGCCGCCAACCTGCAACGCACCTATGGCAAACCCTGCCCGCCCGCGGTAGAAGGGCAGCCGGCCAACTGCCCACCATTGGCGCTGGATACCGCCCGCTGGCAGGCGCATGCGCTCGACCGCCTGCAGGCCTGGGGTTTCAACACGGTCGGCAACTGGAGCGAGCCGGCCCTGGGCCAGGCCAGGCGCATGCCGTACACCTTGCCGCTATCGATCGTGGGGGATTACGCCAGCATCAGCACCGGCATGGACTGGTGGGGCCGCATGCCCGACCCGTTCGACCCGCGTTTTGCCATGGCTACCGAGCGCGCCGTGGCCATTGCCGCCCGCGATCACCGTGACGACCCCTGGCTGATCGGCTATTTCGCCGACAACGAACTGGCCTGGGCCGCCCCCGGTAGCGACCCGAAGGCGCGTTACGGCCTGGCCTACGGTACCTTGCGCCTGACCACCGATGTACCGGCCAAGCGCGCCTTCCTCAAGCAGTTGCGTGACAAGTACCGCAACCAGGAAGGGCTGTCCAAGGCCTGGGGCATCGAGCTGACCGCCTGGGAACTGATGGAGGACCCGGGCTTCGAGGCACCGTTGCCCGACCCGGAGCACCCGGAAATCGAGCGTGACTACCAGCACTTCCAGCAGGTGTTCGCCGAAACCTACTTCAGGACCATTGCCGACTCGTTGAAGTGGCATGCGCCCAATCACCTGCTGCTGGGGGGCCGCTATGCCGTCAGCACGCCGGAGGCGGTCAAGGCCTGCGCAGAGTTCTGCGATGTGCTCAGCTTCAACTTCTATACCCTCAAGCCGCAGGATGGCTACGACTTCGCCCGCCTGGCCGAGCTGGACAAGCCGGTGTTGGTGTCCGAGTTCCAGTTCGGCTCGCGCGATCGCGGGCCGTTCTGGCCGGGGCCGCTGGAAGTGGCGCGGGAAGAAGACCGTGGCCCGGCCTACGGCAACTTCCTCAAGGCGGCCCTGGCGCAGCCGATGATCGTTGGCGCGCACTGGTTCCAGTACCTCGACCAGCCGGCCAGCGGCCGCCTGCTCGATGGCGAGAACGGCCACCTCGGGTTGGTGGCGATCACCGATATGCCATATCCGGGGTTTGTCGATGCCGTGCGCAAGAGCAACTTGCAGGCAATGAGCCAGCTGCGCGCCCAACTGGAAAAGCCGGCGCCCTAGCAACCGGCTGACGCGGTCTGGTGTAGGAGCGGCCTTGTGTCGCGATGGGCTGCGCAGCAGCCCCAGGATCTCCGCCGCAATGCACAATTTGCCGGGGCTGCTGCGCAGCCCATCGCGACACAAGGCCGCTCCTACAGGAGCACCGTTCGTCCTGGCTGCCATTCGTCGCGACCACTTGGCCCAAGCCAGTTTGCAAAACACGCAACTACTGAAACAATGCACACCATTTTCGGAATTGGTCGTACGGAGAACAGCGGGTGCAGATCCAGGGTCACTATGAGCTGAAGTTCGAAGCAGTGCGCGAAGCCTTCGCCGCGCTGTTCGATGATCCCCAGGAGCGTGGCGCCGCGCTGTGCATCCAGGTTGGTGGCGAAACCGTGGTCGACCTGTGGGCCGGCAGTGCCGACAAGGACGGCCAGCAGGCCTGGCACAGCGATACCATCGCCAACCTGTTCTCCTGCACCAAGACCTTCACCGCTGTCACCGCCCTGCAACTGGTCGGCGAGGGCAAGCTGGCGCTCGATGCGCCGGTGGCCAACTACTGGCCCGAGTTCGCCCAGGCAGGCAAACAGGCGATCACCCTGCGCCAGCTGCTCAGCCACCGTGCCGGCTTGCCGGCCATCCGTGAGCTGCTGCCGGCCGAAGCGCTGTATGACTGGCAGGCCATGGTCGATGCGCTGGCTGCCGAAACGCCCTGGTGGACACCCGGCACCGAGCACGGCTATGCCGCCATTACCTACGGCTGGCTGATCGGCGAGCTGATCCGCCGTGCCGACGGCCGTGGCCCCGGCGACTCGATCGTGGCCCGTACCGCTCGGCCGTTGGGGCTGGATTTTCATGTCGGCCTGGCGGACGATGAGTTTTATCGCGTGGCGCACATCGCCCGTGGCAAGGGCAACGCCGGGGACGCTGCGGCGCAGCGCCTGCTGCAGGTGACCATGCGCGAGCCCGAGGCCCTGTCGACCCGTGCCTTCACCAACCCGCCGGCGATCCTGACCAGTACCAACAAGCCGGAGTGGCGGCGCATGCAGCAGCCAGCGGCCAATGGCCATGGCAATGCACGCAGCCTGGCGGGCTTCTATGCCGGGTTGCTGGACGGCAGCCTGCTCGAATCCGAACTGCTCGACGAACTGACCCGTGAGCACAGCCTCGGGCAGGATCGCACCCTGCTCACCCAAACCCGTTTTGGCCTGGGCTGCATGCTCGACCAGCCCGACGTGGCCAATGCCACCTTCGGCCTCGGGGCCCGCGCCTTCGGCCACCCAGGTGCCGGTGGCTCGGTCGGTTTCGCTGACCCGGAACACGATGTGGCCTTCGGTTTCGTGGTCAATACCCTCGGCCCTTATGTGCTCATGGACCCGCGAGCCCAGAAACTGGTACGCGTCCTTGCCAGTTGCCTTTGATCGGGTAATGCGGGTGTTGCCCCACCCCTTTGACTATCCTCAATGCCAACGCCTGAAAGGCGTAGGCAAAATTTCTTTCTATTTCATGGTGTATCGCTGATGTCTTCACACAAAACCTTAGCACTCGCCCTGTGCCTGACCGCCGTTACCGGCTGCGCCAGTCACCCCCAGGACGGCTCGAAGGACAGCGCCTCGAGCTGGTGGCCCTTCGGTTCGGACAAGGTTGCCGAGCAGGAAGTGAAGCAAGCCGTCACGGAAAACGTGGCCAAGGCCGACGCCAAGTCCGACAACGCCAGCCGTTGGTGGTGGCCGTTCGGCGGTGAAGAGAAGCAGGCAAAGGGGCCGGTGGTACCGAAGATCGACCAGAAGGCCACCCAGGCCTGGCTGGACGAGTACGAGCCCAAGCTGCGTGAGGCGATCAAGGGCAGCAAGCTGGAACTGGAGCGCCGTGACAACGTGCTGGCCGTAACCATCCCGGTGGACAGCTCGTACAACCCTGATCGTCCGAACATGCTGCTGCCGATGACCCTGGGCCCGATCACTCGTGTGGCCAAGACTGTCGAGGGCGATGCCAAGACCGCCGTGCTGGTGCTCGGCCATGCCGACAGCAGCGGTGTCGCTGCCGCCAACCAGAAGCTCAGCCTGGAGCGCGCCGCTTCGGTGTCGGCCATTTTCCGCCTCAGCGGCCTGCAGCGTGATCGCCTGAACCTCAAGGGTATGGGCTCGGAAATGCCGCGCGCCGCCAACGACAGCGCCGAGGGCCGTGCCCTGAACCGCCGTGTGGAAATGCTGCTGACCCCGCAGAACACCATGGTCGCCCTGCTGGCCAAGTACCAGCAAGCCGCCCCGGCGCGGGCCCCGATGGTGGCGGTGCAGGACGTCAAGGCGCCTGCCGCCAAGGCTGCCGACAGCAAGCCGGCCACCAAGGCTGCGGCGAAGAAGCCTGTAACCAAAGCCAAGGCCAAGGCGCCAGCCAAGACCACGGCCAAGAAAAAAGCCGCGCCGGCCAAGCCCGTCGCCAAGAAAGCTACCACTGACAAGAAAGTAGCTGCCAACAGCCCTGCGAAGACCAACTGATCGTCAAGGAACGCAGCAATGACCCAATCCCTGGCCGATATGCGCCGCGACTACACCCGTGATGGCCTGGCCGAAGCCCAGGCCCCGGGGGAGCCGTTCGCCCTGTTCCACCAGTGGTTCGCCGATGCGGTGAAAACCGAGCAGGTACCGGTGGAAGCCAACGCCATGACCTTGGCCACTGTCGATGGTGAAGGCCGCCCTCACTGCCGTATCTTGCTGCTGAAGGGGCTCGATGAGCGTGGTTTCACCTTCTTCACCAACTACGATAGTGCCAAGGGCCAGCAACTGTTGGTAAACCCTTTCGCCGCCATGACCTTCTTCTGGCCGGCACTGGAGCGCCAGGTGCGCATCGAAGGGCGGGTGGAAAAGGTCACGCCCCAGGAGTCGGACGCCTACTACCAGGTGCGCCCGTTGGGCAGCCGCCTGGGGGCCTGGGCTTCGCCGCAGAGCCAGGTGATTGCCGGCCGTGAGGAGCTGGAGGGGCTGGTCAAGGCCACCGAGGCGCGCTTCTCCGACACCCAGCCGCATTGCCCGGAACATTGGGGTGGGTATCGTTTGCTGCCTGAACGCATCGAGTTCTGGCAGGGGCGGGCCAGCCGCCTGCATGACCGACTGAACTACCGGCTGGTGGATGGGCAGTGGCTGCGGGAGCGGTTGGCGCCCTGAGATTCCGGGGGCTGCTGCGCAGCCCATCGCGACGCAAGGCCGCTCCCACAGGTACAGCGCAGACCCAATCTGTGGGAGCGGCCTTGTGTCGCGAAAGGGTCGCAAAGCGGCCCCAGCAATCTCCAAGGCTACCCCGGATACCCCGCAGCCTCCCGCTCCAACCACCCCGCCAACTGCTTGCGCCCCACCTTCTCCACCCGCGCCTGCTCCAGCCTTTCCAGCATATACGTGCGTTTTGCAGGGTCCGCCCCAGCCAGCGACAACGCCAGGTCACGGTCCATCCAGCGGCGCATGCGCACATACAGCCACCAGTGGAAGTACAACCCCGCAACGGTGGTGACCACGACGATGAAGTAATCCATGGCTATCCTTGGTCTCACTTGAAAGGCCTCGACACAGCCACGCAGGCTGTCCCTTGGCTGAATGAAAACAATTTTATTACGTTTGTACCGTGACAGCCGTCAACGTGCAGCGTCTAATGAGCACCTGACTTATGGAGACTTTACCCATGCGTAAATCCGCTTTGCTGGTGGCGACCTTTACCACCATGTCGCTGTTGCTGGGTGGCTGTGCCTCGAGCCTGACCGGTGACAGCTACTCCCGTGATGAGGCCCGCCGCGTGCAAACCGTGCGCATGGGCACCATCGAGTCCCTGCGCCCGGTCAAGATCGAAGGCACCAAGACCCCGATCGGCGGTGGTGCTGGCGCCATCGTCGGTGGCGTGGCCGGCAGCGCCGTGGGTGGGGGCCGTGGCAGCATCGTCGCCGCCGTGATTGGTGCCGTTGCCGGTGGCCTGGCCGGTTCCGCCGCCGAAGAAGGCCTGACTCGTACCCAGGGTGTCGAAATTACCGTGCGTGAGGATGATGGCAGCATGCGTGCCTATGTGCAGGCCGTGCAGCAGAACGAGATCTTCCGCGTTGGCGACCGCGTGCGCATCATGACTGTCGATGGCACCAGCCGCGTCACGCACTGACCGTAGCCCAACAAGACAAAACCCCGACATGGCGCTCGCCAGTCGGGGTTTTTTCACGCTGCGGCCAGGTCAGCCGACGTTGGGCTTGCGGCTGGCCATGGCGGTTATCGCATAGCCGATCACGGCGGCGAAGAACGAGCCGGTGAGAATACCCATGCGGTCCATTCCGGCGTAATCGCTGCTGCCAGGCACAAAGGCGAGCGAGCCAACGAACAGGCTCATGGTGAAGCCGATACCGCAAAGTATTGCCACGCCCAGCAATTGCCCCCAACTGGCGCCTGCAGGCAGCGCGGCCAGGCGCAGCTTGACCGCGACCCAGGTCAGGCCGAAGACACCCACGGTCTTGCCCAGCAGCAGCCCGACGGCGATGCCCAGTGGCACCGGGTGGGTGAAGCTTTCTACGGTCATGCCTGCCAGCGATACACCGGCATTGGCGAAAGCGAACAGCGGCAGGATGGCGTAGGCGACCCAAGGATGCAGGGCGTGCTCCAGGGCGAGCAGTGGCGAGCGTTCGGCATGGCGCGTGCGCAGCGGGATGCACAGGGCCAGGGCAACCCCGGCCAAGGTGGCATGCACACCGCTCTTGAGCACGCAGACCCACAGGATCAGGCCAACGACCATGTACGGCCCAAGCTTGACCACGCCAAGCCGGTTCATGGCCACCAGCACTACCAGGCAGGCGGCGGCCAGCAGCAGCGACACGCTCGACAGGGTGCCCGAGTAGAAGAGGGCAATGACGATGATCGCACCCAGGTCGTCGATGATCGCCAGGGTCATCAGGAACAGTTTCAGCGACACCGGCACGCGCTTGCCCAGCAAGGCCAGTACGCCAAGGGCGAAGGCGATGTCGGTGGCGGTGGGGATCGCCCAGCCGGCCACGGCCGCCGGGTTGTCACGGTTGATGAACCAGTAGATCAGTGCCGGTATCACCATGCCGCCCACGGCGGCGGTGGCAGGCAGTATCACCTGGGAGGGCTTGGACAGGTGGCCGTCGACCACCTCGCGCTTGACCTCCAGGCCGATGAGCAGGAAGAACAGGGCCATCAGGCCGTCGTTGATCCACAGCAGCAGCGGTTTGGCGATGTGCAGCGCGCCGACCTGGACGGCGACGGGGACGTCGAGCAGGCCGCTGTACAGGTAGGACAGCGGCGAGTTGTTGATGACCAGGGCCAGGATGGCCGCAGCGATCAGCAGCAGGCCGCTGGCGGCTTCGAGCTGGAAGAAGCGGGTGAACAGGCTACGCACGGGCTATAGGCTCTCCATGAGCAGTTGACGATGGAACGGGCGTACACCCTAGCCTGTGACGATATGCTTTCAAACAAAAACTATATTCGTTTTTGTTATATGTTGTTACTGGCTGGGCTGAGGGAAGCCTAGATGCAGATGGGGAAGGAAGGGGGAGGGAGAGTCTGATCTCTTGGTTGGATAATTCTGATTCCTGTCAGGGCCTATTCGCGGGCTTGCCCGCTCCCACAGGTACCGCGCCACATTCAGATCTGGCGCGGCACCTGTGGGAGCGGGCGAGCCCGCGAAAGGGCCTTGGCAGGCAATAAAGGCTCAGAGACCGAGCATATCCCGCGCCACCGCCTCGGCGATACGAATGCCATCGACACCCGCCGACAGGATCCCGCCCGCATACCCGGCCCCTTCACCCGCCGGGAACAGCCCCTTCAGGTTCAGGCTCTGGAAGTCCTCACCGCGGGTAATGCGCAGCGGCGACGAGGTGCGGGTCTCGATCCCGGTCAACACTGCATCATGCAGGTTGTAGCCCTTGATCTGCCGGTCAAACGCCGGCAGTGCCTCGCGAATGGCCTCGATGGCGAAGTCCGGCAGGCTTGGCGCCAGGTCGCCCAGGGTCACGCCCGGTTTGTAGGACGGCTCGACACTGCCCAGTGCAGTCGACGGCCGGCCGGCGACGAAGTCACCCACCAGCTGCGCCGGGGCCTGGTAGTTGCTGCCGCCCATCACGTAGGCGTGGGCTTCCAGGCGCTCCTGCAGCTCGATGCCGGCCAGCGGGCCGCCCGGGTAATCGCGCTCGGGGTCGATGCCGACGACGATGCCGGAGTTGGCGTTGCGCTCGTTACGCGAGTACTGGCTCATGCCGTTGGTAACCACCCGGCCTGGCTCGCTGGTGGCGGCGACCACGGTGCCGCCCGGGCACATGCAGAAGCTGTACACCGAACGGCCGTTCTTGGCGTGGTACACCAGCTTGTAGTCGGCGGCACCAAGTTTCGGGTGACCGGCGTACTTGCCCAGGCGCGCCTTGTCGATCAGCGTTTGCGGGTGTTCGATGCGGAAACCCACCGAGAACGGCTTGGCTTCCATGTACACGCCCTTGGCGTGCAGCATGCGGAAGGTGTCGCGGGCACTGTGGCCCAGGGCCAGCACCACATGGCGCGAGTGCAGCTGTTCGCCGCTCTCCAGCACCACGCCGGTCAGCTGCCCATCCTCGATCAGCAGGTCGGTGACCTTCTGCTGGAAGCGCACTTCGGCGCCGAGGGCGATCATGTCCTGACGCATCTGCTCGACCATGCCGGTGAGGCGGAAGGTGCCGATGTGTGGCTTGTTGATGTACAGGATCTCGTCCGGCGCACCGGCCTTGACGAACTCTTCCAGCACTTTGCGGCCGTGGTGCTGCGGGTCCTTGATCTGGCTGTACAGCTTGCCGTCGGAGAAGGTACCGGCGCCGCCTTCGCCGAACTGCACGTTGGACTCGGGGTTGAGCACGCTCTTGCGCCACAGGCCCCAGGTGTCCTTGGTGCGCTGGCGCACTTCCTTGCCGCGCTCGAGGATGATCGGCTTGAAGCCCATCTGTGCCAGCAACAGGCCGGCGAAGATGCCGCACGGGCCGAAGCCGACCACGATCGGGCGCTCCTGCAGATCGGCAGGGGCCTGGCCGACGAACTTGTAGGTCACGTCTGGCGCCGGGCCGATGTTGCGATCGTCGGCGAACTTGCTGAGCAGTTCGGCTTCGTTGCTGGCTTCCAGGTCGATGGTGTAGATGAACAGCAGTTCGCTGTTCTTCTTGCGCGCATCGTAGCTGCGCTTGAACAGGTTGAAGCTGAGCAGTTGCTCGTCGCGGATGCCCAGGCGCTGGACGATGGCTTCACGCAGGGCTTCGTCGGGATGGTCCAGGGGCAGCTTCAGTTCGGTGATTCGTAGCATGGCAGGGTCCAGTATCCCGGCCATGGGCGGCCGGCGGCTTTACACAAACCGCCAAGTATAAGCTGTTCGCCGCCCCGACTGGCAGGATAAAAGCGCCCGGCGATCAGTTGTCGCGCGCACCGCCGTAGTAACCGCAGCCCTGCAGGGTCTTGCCGTCGATGCGCAGTTCGGCGCGCAGGTGGTGGATGGCACCGGTGGCGGTGTCTACGCAGCGTTGTGGCGCGACCCACAGCTCCACGTGCTGGCCGTTGGCTTCGCTGGTCAGGGTCAGGCCGCCGCCGGGCACTTCTTCTTCCAGGAAGGGCAGGGGCAGGGGTTCCTGGCCGACGCGGTTGAGCACCATGCCTTTGCCGCTGGCCTTGATGTCCCATTCCGGCTCATGGCCGTTGGCGCGCAGGGTCAGCTGCTTGAAGTTGGGGTCTTCACAAGCGCGGGTGGAAGGTTCCAGGCGGTACAGGCGGCGAACTTCCAGCTGGCCGTCGTTGTTGGCCTGCCTGCTGCCGGTGAGGCGGCCACGGACGTCGGCGAACAGCTTGTCGTTGGCGTCCTTGGCGAGGTTGGCGGCCTCCTGCAGGATGCCGGTGGCGGCGACGTCGTTGATCACGAAAGTGCGGTTTTCGCTGCACGGCTTGAACAGCAGCTGGCCACCGGCAGCACGCAACTCGCCCTGCATGCGCGTGGTGCCGATGTTCGGGTCGCTGGGGGCGTCAGCCATGAGCTGGCAGCCGGCGAACAGGGGCAGCAGGGCGGTGAGCAGCAGGGTGGGGGTGAGGCGCATGGGGCGGGCTCCGGGGGTCTTTGCCGTGAAAGCAGGCCACGTTACTCAGGCTGGCGCTGGATCACAAGTTAATGGTTGCCTGTACTGGCCCTATCGCCGGCAAGCCAGCCCCCACAGGCCCCCACAACTTTCAGGAACTGTGGGGTAGCTGTGGGAGCTGGCTTGCCGGCGATAGGGCCAGTACAGGCAATACATTTCTGACAGGTAGAAAAAAGGGCCAGTAGATGGCCCTTTTCCCGGTCAACCCCCCAGGTACGCGTCGCGCACCTTCGGGTCGGTCAACAGTGCTTCCCCAGTACCCTGCATCACCACCCGGCCGTTCTCCAGCACATACGCCCGGTCAGCGATCTTCAGCGCCTGGTTGGCGTTCTGCTCCACCAGGAACACCGTCACGCCATCACGGCGCAGCTGTTCGATGATGTCGAAGATCTGCTGGATGATGATCGGCGCCAGGCCCAGCGAGGGCTCGTCGAGCAGCAGCAGTTTGGGTTTGCTCATCAGCGCCCGGCCAATGGCGAGCATCTGCTGCTCGCCACCGGACATGGTGCCGCCACGCTGGATATAACGCTCCTTCAGGCGGGGGAACAGCTGCAGCACCTTGTCCAGTTGCTCCTGGTAATCGCCCTTGTCGGTGAAGAAACCGCCCATCGCCAGGTTTTCCTCGACGGTCAGGCGGGAGAACACACGGCGGCCTTCCGGCACCACCGCGATGCTCTTGCGCATGATGTGCGAGGACGGCTGGCCGACCAGTTCTTCACCCAGGTACTTGATGCTGCCGCTGTGCGCCTGCGGCGAGCCGCACAGGGTCATCAGCAAGGTCGACTTGCCGGCGCCGTTGGCGCCGATCAGGGTAACGATCTCGCCCTGGTTGATCTCCACGTTGACGCTGTGCAGCGCCTGGATCTTGCCGTAGAAGGTGGAAACGTTCTCGAACTTCAGCATTTACGCTTCCCCCAGGTAGGCTTTGATCACGTCAGGGTTGTCGCGAATCTCTTCCGGCGTGCCGTGGGCCAGGGGGGTGCCCTGGTTGATCACCACGATATGGTCGGAAATGCTCATCACCAGCTTCATGTCGTGCTCGATCAGCAGCACGGTGACGTTGTGCGACTCACGCAGGTAGGCGATCAGCGCCTTGAGGTCTTCGGTCTCCTTCGGGTTCAGGCCCGCTGCCGGTTCGTCGAGCATGATGATGCGTGGCTGGGTCATCATGCAGCGGGCGATTTCCAGGCGGCGCTGCTGGCCGTAGGCGAGGGTGCCGGCGGTACGGTTGGCAAACTCGGTCAGGTTGACCTTCTCCAGCCAGTACTGCGCGCGCTCCATGGCCTCCTTCTCGCTGCGGCGGAAGTTCGGGGTCTTGAACAGGCCGGCGAAGAAGTTGGTGTTCAGGTGGCGGTGCTGGGCGATCAGCAGGTTTTCCAGCGCGGTCATTTCCTTGAACAGGCGCACGTTCTGGAAGGTCCGCACCACGCCCTTGCGGGCGATCTGGTGCCCGGCCAGGCCCTGGATCGGCTGGCCATCGAGCAGGATGGTGCCGCCGCTGGGCTTGTAGAAGCCGGTCAGGCAGTTGAACACCGTGGTCTTGCCGGCGCCGTTCGGGCCGATCAGTGCCACCACCTGTTTTTCCTTGACGGTCAGGCCCACGCCGTTGACCGCCAACAAGCCGCCGAAGCGCATGCTCAGGCCGCTGACTTGCAGAATTTCGCGGCTCATCGACGCAGCTCCATGTGTGGACGTTGCATAGGCAGCAGGCCTTGCGGACGCCAGATCATCATCAACACCATCAGCGCACCGAACATCAGCATCCGGTATTCGCTGAACTCACGCATCAGCTCGGGCAGCAGGATCATCACGATGGCCGCGAGGATCACGCCCAGTTGTGAGCCCATGCCGCCGAGCACGACGATGGCGAGGATGATCGCCGACTCGATGAAGGTGAACGACTCCGGCGTCACCAGGCCCTGGCGCGCAGCGAAGAAGCTGCCGGCGAAACCGGCGAAGCAGGCGCCCAGGGTGAATGCCGACAGCTTGATCACGGTCGGGTTCAGGCCCAGTGCACGGCAGGCGATCTCGTCTTCGCGCAGGGCTTCCCAGGCGCGGCCGATCGGCATGCGCAGCAGGCGGTTGATCACGAACAGCGCCAGCAGAGCCAGCAGCAGGGCCACCAGGTAGAGGAAGATGACCTTGTTGATCGAGTTGTATTCCAGCCCGAAGAACTCATGGAAGGTCTGCATGCCCTCGGCGGCACGGCGTTCGAAAGTCAGGCCGAAGAGCTCTGGCTTGGGGATGTTGCTGATGCCGTTGGGGCCGCCGGTCCAGTCGGTGAGGTTACGCAGGAACAGGCGGATGATCTCGCCGAAGCCGAGGGTCACGATCGCCAGGTAGTCACCGCGCAGGCGCAGCACCGGGAAGCCGAGCAGGAAGCCGAAGGTAGCGGCCATCAGGCCGGCGATCGGCAGGCATACCCAGAAGCTCCAGCCCAGGTAGTGCGAGAGCATGGCGTAGCTGTAGGCGCCGACGGCGTAGAAACCGACGTAACCGAGGTCGAGCAGGCCTGCCAAACCGACCACGATGTTCAGGCCCAGGCCCAGCAACACGTAGATCAGGATCAGCGTGGCAATGTCGACCGCACCGCGCGAGCCGAAGAACGGCCACACCAGTGCCGCGACGATCAGGCCGATGATCACGTAGCGCTGGGTTTTCGGCAGGGTCAGGTAGTTGCTGACCGCCGGCGGGATCAGCTTGCGATCCGAACGGCGGCCCATTACCGAGTTCCACTGCTTGTCGAACAGCACGCGCAGGAACATCAGCACCGAGCACAGGGCAATGATGCTGAGGTTGAACGAGCCCTGGCTGTGCACGGACAGGCTGATGCCGTCGATGCTCAGTTTCAGGCCTAGTACCGGGAAGGCCACGGCCCATACCAGCAAGGCGCTGAAGAACGCCTGTTTGAGATTTCTGTTCATACTTTTTCAACCTCCGGGCGGCCCAGGATGCCGGTCGGCCGGAATAGCAGGACAAGAACCAACAAGCCGAATGCCACCACGTCCTTGTACTGGTCGCCGAAGATATCGGCACCGAACGCTTCGGCCACGCCCAGCACCAGCCCGCCGAGCATGGCGCCCGGGATGCTGCCGATGCCACCCAGCACCGCTGCGGTGAAGGCCTTCAGGCCCACCAGGAAACCGGCGTTGGGGTTGATCACCCCGTACTGCATGCTCAGCAGCACGGCCGCCACCGCCGCCAGGGCGGCACCGATGACGAAGGTGAGGGCGATGATGTTGTTGGTGTTGATGCCCAGCAGGTTGGCCATCTTGATGTCCTCGGCACAGGCGCGGCAGGCGCGGCCCAGGCGGGAACGGGAGATGAACAGGGTGAGGCAGGTCATGGCCACCAGGGTGACCACGAACACCAGGATCTGCATGTAGCTGATCAGTACTTCCTCCGCGCCGCCCGGCCCGAACGAGAAGCTTCCGGGGATCAGGTTGGGGATGGACTTGTCCTTGGAGTCTTGCGAAAGCAAGACGGTGTTCTGCAGGAAGATCGACATGCCGATGGCGGAAATCAGCGGGATCAGGCGGTTGCTGTTGCGCAGGGGGCGGTAGGCAACCCGTTCGATGCTGTAGCCATAGGCACTGGTGACGAAGATCGTCGCGACGAAGGCGACGGTCATCAGGATCGGCAGCGAATGGATACCCATCATGGCCAGGCCCGCCAGGGCGATGAAGGCCACGTAGGAACCGATCATGTACACCTCGCCGTGGGCGAAGTTGATCATGCCAATGATGCCGTACACCATCGTGTAGCCGATGGCGATCAAGGCATAGGTGCTGCCGATGGTCAATCCATTAACCAGTTGTTGGAAGAAATGGTAGATCTCAGGCATTACAGCGCTCCTAAAAACCTGATTTGCATTTCGCTGGCGGGGGTAGGCCAGGAAACCGCGGGTGACGGTTTTAAGATTTTCAGGTGAACCCGCCCCCGGATCGCGGGGATCAGGCCCATGAACCTCGTAAAACAAAGCCCACTGCTCGCACAGTGGGCTTCTACGGTCAGCTATTAGTCACGCAGTTACTGAGGGGAGACTTCGGTCTTCGGCTTGCCGAAGTGCCATTCGTAGACCACGAACTTGAAGTCTTTCAGGTCGCCTTTGGCGTCGTAGGACAATTCGCCGGTCGGGGTCTTGAAGGTGCCGGCGTGGATGGCCTCGGCCACCTTCTCGGCGTCTTCGGACTTGGCGGCCTTGATGCCCTGGGCGATCAGCTCGACAGCCGAGTAGGCCGGGAACACGAACGGGCCGCTTGGGTCCTTGCCGTCAGCCTTGATGGCGTCGACGATCTTCTTGTTGGCAGGGTCCGCGTCGAACGACTTCGGCAAGGTCACCAGCAAGCCTTCGGAGGCGTTCTGGGCGATCTGCGAGATGGAGTCGTTGCCCACGCCTTCCGGGCCCATGAACTTGGCTTTCAGGCCCTTTTCCTGAGCCTGGCGCAGGATCAGGCCCAGCTCTGGGTGGTAGCCGCCGTAGTAGACGAAGTCGACGTTGTTCTGCTTGAGCTTCTGGATGATCGAGGAGAAGTCCTTGTCACCGGCGTTCAGGCCTTCGAACACGGCAACCTTGGTGCCTTTGCCTTCCAGGGTCTGCTTGACCGCGGTAGCGATGCCTTCACCGTACTGCTGCTTGTCGTGCAGGACGGCTACCACCTTCGGCTTGACGTGGTTGGCGATGTAGTTGCCGGCAGCCGGGCCCTGGGCGCTGTCCAGGCCGATGGTACGGAAGATCAGCTTGTAGCCGCGGGCGGTGATTTCCGGGGAGGTGGCGGCCGGGGTGATCATGATCACGCCTTCGTCTTCGTAGATGTCGGACGCAGGCTGGGTGGAGCTGGAGCACAGGTGGCCGATGACGAACTTGACGCCGTCGTTGACCACTTTGTTGGCGACTGCAACGGCCTGTTTAGGGTCGCAGGCGTCGTCGTATTCCTTGGCTTCGAGCATCTTGCCATCCACGCCGCCCGCGGCGTTGATATCCTTGATGGCTTGCTTTGCGCCGATGAACTGCATGTCGCCGTACTGGGTCACAGGGCCGGTCTTGGGACCTGCAATCCCGATCTTGATGGTATCGGCGGCAAACGAATGGCTGGCTACCCCTGCCAGAACCATTGCGGCGAACAGCTTGGAAATCTTGATCATAGTGCTCCACTCATTCTGTTGTAATTCTTATAGTCCTGGCGGCCAGGGCTACAGACCGGGCGGGATTTGCGGCGTGGCCATGCCAACGCGCAAGCCCACCTTCCCCCGGAACATGTCCCGGAACTGTACCGGTACAGTGTAGAGCGCTGTTCGAGCGCTTGAAAAGCGGTCGAAAAGTGCCTGCTTCCTGGGTTGTCGCATGGTCGACACAAAGATACAGAAAGGCGCCATCAAACTGCCTGCATCTGCGACCCCGCCCCACAAGTTCGGGATCAATCGACCAAATTACATATTTGAAACCGGGTTTTTCTGCAAAAATGCCGACCTTTTTTATTGGCCGATTTTTGCGGAAACCACCCATGACTGATCAAACAAGCACCCTCTATGCCAAATTGCTTGGCGAGACGGCAATCATCGAGTGGAAAGCGCTGGAGCGTTTCTGGGCCAAGGGTGACCTGATTTGGGTCGACCCGAGCCTCGACCTGATCACCGTTGCCGAGGCGATGGCCGAGAATCGCAGCGAGATCTTCGCCAAGTGGCGTAGTGATGGCACTGTTGGGCCGGTGACCGCCGAGCAGGCCCATGACCTGCAAAGCCGCGATCCAGAGATCTGGGCGGTGGTGGTTTCGCCGTTCATCGTGATCCAGGTGAAGCCCCCGGCAGAGGCGTGATCGCTTTTGGTGCGCGAAAATGCGCAGCAGCCCCGTTTTGGTGCTCGAAGGCGCTCAAGGCGGGTAGAGGGAAGTAACAATTCGGCGTGGCGGTAACAGTTTACGGGATGCGTAATGCCCCACCGTTCTGCCAGGCAACGCGAAACCTGTAGGAGCGGCCTTGTGTCGCGATGGGCTGCACAGCAGCCCCGGCATTTTTTGCATCGATGCGGAAATCTGGGGCTGCTGTGCAGCCCATCGCGACACAAGGCCGCTCCTACAGGTTCCTGGCCCGCATGGGTAATGTTCGAACCAGTCAGGAGTCATTGATGAGCACTGCACTACCTTCGCTTGGATTCGCCGGCATCGGCCTGATGGGCCTGCCCATGTGCCGGCGCCTGCTGGCAGCGGGCTACCCGCTGACCGTGTGGAACCGCAGCCCGGACAAGTGCGCTGCACTGGTCGCCGCCGGCGCGCGCCTGGCCAGCAGCCCTGCCGAACTGTGCCGCGACAGCGACATGCTGCTGCTGTGCCTGGCCGACACGGCCGTGGTCCGCGAAGTGGTGTTCGGCGAGCAAGGCATCGCCCAGGGCGGGCGCAGCGGCCAGTTGCTGATCGATTTCTCCAGCCTGGAGCCAACCGCCACCCGTGAAATGGCCGCCGAACTGGCAGCGCTGTGCGGCATGGCCTGGCTGGACGCGCCAGTTTCCGGCGGCACGCCGGGGGCCGAAGCCGGCACTCTGGCGATCATGGTCGGTGGCGAGGCGGCCGACCTGGAGCGGGCACGCCCGGTACTGCAGGTACTCGGCCAGCGGGTGACGCACATGGGGGCGGTGGGCGCTGGCCAGGTGACCAAGGCCTGCAACCAGATGATCGTGGCCTGCAATGCCCTGGTGATCGCCGAAGTGGTGGCCTTGGCTGAACAGTCCGGGGTCGATGCGACGCTGATCGCCGAAGCGCTGGCGGGCGGCTTTGCCGATTCCAAACCGTTGCAGATCCTCGCCCCGCAAATGGCCGAAAGCCGCTTCGAGCCGATCAAGTGGCACGTGCGCACGCTGCTCAAGGACCTCGATGGCGCGGTCAAGTTTTCTCGCGAGCAAGGCTCGGCGACGCCGCTCAGTGGCCTTGCCGCACAATTGATGCGCCTGCACGCGAGCCAGGGGTACCTGCAAAAAGATCCGGCGACCCTGGTTGAGCTGTATCGCAGCAAGGGCTGAACACACCGCCCTGGTGCTGCAGCCGCTCCAGCAGCGAGCGCAGTTCGGCAAGCGGCTCCGGGCGGCCCAGCAGGTAGCCCTGCAGGTAGTCGCAGCCGTGGGCTTCGAGAAACGCCAGCTGTTCGGCGGTTTCCACGCCCTCGCTGACCACCTGCAGATGCAGGGTATGCGCCATGACGATGATCGCCTGGACGATCTCGCGGTCCTTCTGGCTGCCCGGCACATCCTGCAGGAAGCTGCGGTCGATCTTCAGAACGTCCAGCGGCAGGCGCTTGAGGTAGGCCAGTGACGAGTAGCCGGTGCCGAAGTCATCGATCGACAGCGCCACGCCCAGGGCGCGCACGCGCTTGAGCAGGTTGACCGTGCGCTGGATGTCACCCATCAGGGCGTTCTCGGTCACCTCCAGTTCCAGCTGCCGAGGCGCGAGACCGGCGTGGAACAGTGCCTTTTCCACTTCGTTGGGCAGTTCGTCGTGGCTGAGGGTGACGGCCGAGCAATTGACCGTGACCTTGAGGTTGCCATGGCCGTGGCGCTGCAGGTAGGCCAGGTCGGCGCAAGCGTGGCGCAGCACCCACAGGTCGAGGTCGATGATCAGCCCGTTGGCTTCGGCGATAGCGACAAAACGATCGGGCCCGAGCAGGCCGTGTTGCGGGTGTCGCCAGCGCACCAGGGCCTCCAGTTTGGCCACTTGCCTGCTGCGCAGGTCGAAGATCGGCTGGTAGTGCACGCACAGCCCATGCTCCTCGAGCAGGGCCACCCGCAGTTCCTCTTCCAGTTGCAGGGCAATCGAGGCCTGGGTCTTCAGGCTGTCGTTGAAGAAGTTCAGGCTGTTGCGCCCGTTGCCCTTGGACTGGTACAGGGCGAGGTCTGCATGCTTGAGCAGCTCTTCGGCGGTGGTGCCGTCGTCGGGGAAGATGCTGATGCCGATACTGGTGGTCATGACCATGCGCCGGCCGCCCAGGTTGATGGGCTCTTTCATCCTCTGCATGATGCGCTGGGCCAGGTGGCGGGCTTCGTCGCGGTTGTTGAGGCTGGTTACCACGCAGAACTCGTCGCCGCCAAAGCGTGCGACCAGGTCGTGGTTGCGGGTGGCGGCCTTGATGTGGCTGGCGATCACCTTGAGCAGTTCGTCGCCGGCGTCGTGACCGAGGCTGTCGTTGATGCGCTTGAAATGGTCGATGTCGAGGAACATCACTGCCAGGTGGCTTTCCGTGGCCTGGTGTTCGGCGAGGCGTTCGGCGAACACCTGGTTGAAACCGCGGCGGTTTACCAGGCTGGTCAGGGCATCGTAGTGCGCGGCCTGCTGCAGCGACGCGCGGGCCTGGTCGAGCTGGCTGAGCAGCACGCTTACCCGGCGCAGGTCGTGCTCCTTGCTTTGCAGCTTCTTGTCGGCCAGCGCGGTACTGATGCTGGCAGCACTGATCAGCAGGGTGATGAAGCCGATGCCCAGCGCCAATTGCAGGCTGTTGTCACCAGAGGGCAGGCGCAGGGCGGTGTCGGCCGGGATGACCAGGGTCATGGCCGACATCGCGGTGAAGTGGGTGGCGACGATACCGCCGGCCATCAGCAGGCTGGCGCCGTACTTCATGGCCTGGTGCAGGGTACCGCTGCCATGGCGGAAGTAGCGGGCCAGGTACAGCGCGGTCAGGCTGGTGAGCAGGGCAATGGTGGCCGAGGCCAGCAGCAGGCCGGACTGGTAGTACTGGCGGGCGCCGGTTTCCAGGGCGGCCATGCCCACGAAGTGCATCACGATGATACCCAGGCCGATCAGTACCGCACTTTGCAGGTAATGGTGTGTTTGCATCTGGCTGCGGTCGAGGCTGTGCATGGCCAGCCAGGCGACGGCCAGGGCGATGAGCAGCGAAAGGATGGTCAGGGACGCGTCGTAGTGGACTTCAACTGGCGCCTGGAAGGCCAGCATGCTGATGAAGTGCATGGCCCAGATGCCACCTGCCAGGCAGCAGGCACCGAGCATGTTCCATTGTCGGTGCGCAGTGGGGTCTTCGCTGTGGGATTGGCGCTCGGCCATGTCCAGGGTGGCGAAGCAGGCCGCACAGGCGACGAGGTAGGCGAGCAGAACCAGGAACGGTTCATGCCGGCAATCAATGACGATGCGCCCGGTTGCCGGCAGGTCGGCGAACAGTTGCAGCCCCAGCCATTCCATGGAATGCCTCATGATCGAGTTTTCACTCGTCTGCGCTACAACCCTGTGCAGACTGTCCAGAGGCAGTATAGGAAGAGGTGTTTAACCCTTCCTGAATAATGGCATATTGATTCCTACGATTTGGTTATGAACCTGATCGCAGCCTGGAATATGTAAATGGGGTCTGAAAATTGGCCGCCTGTGGGAGCGGCCTTGTGTCGCGAAAGGGCTGCAAAGCAGCCCCAGTAATTTCAACTATTGCGCGTCAATCCTGGGGCCGCGTTGCGGCCCTTTCGCGACACAAGGCCGCTCCCACAAAGGCGGCGGTGTCTGACCTGTATTAGCCAGCCACCAGCACGCGAATGGCTTCCAGGCGCAGGGCGGCCTTTTCCAGCATCGCCAGGCCCTCTTCGCGCTGCTTGCGCAGCGCTTCGATCTCGCTGTCGCGCACGCTCGGGTTGACCGCTTGCAGCGCGACCAGACGCGCCAGTTCTTCGTCGGCTTCCGCTGTCAGGCGACGCTGGGCCTCGGCCACGCGCTCGACGTGGGCCGGCATGACCTTGGCCTCGCCACTGCTGATGCGCTGGGCAAGCACGTCGCGCTGTGCCTGGACGAACTTGTTGGCGCTGGCGCGTGGCACGCTTTCCAGCTGGTCGTTGAGGGTTTCGAAGGCCACGCGGGACGCCAGGTCGTTGCCGTTGGCGTCGAGCAGGCAGCGCAATGCCGCCGGTGGCAGGTAACGGCCCAGTTGCAGGCTGCGCGGTGCCACCACCTCGCTGACGAACAGCAGTTCAAGCAGCACGGTGCCGGGTTTGAGCGCCTTGTTCTTGATCAGCGCCACGGCGGTGTTGCCCATCGAGCCGGACAGCACCAGGTCCATGCCGCCTTGCACCATCGGGTGCTCCCAGGTGAGGAACTGCATGTCCTCGCGCGACAGCGCCTGGCCACGGTCGTAGGTGATGGTCACGCCTTCGTCGTCGCCCAGCGGGAAGCTGGCGTCGAGCATCTTCTCGCTCGGCTTGAGGATCAGGGCGTTCTCGGAATGGTCTTCGCTGTCGATGCCGAAGGCGTCGAACAGGGTTTCCATGTAGATCGGCAGGGCGAACTGGTCGTCCTGTTCGAGAATGTCCTCGACCAGCGCCTGGCCTTCGCCGGCACCGCCGGAGTTGAGCTCCAGCAGGCGGTCACGGCCGGTATGCAGTTCGGCTTCCAGGCGTTCGCGCTCGCTGCGGGCATCGGCCACCAGGGCTTCCCAGGCCTTGCTTTCGCCACCTTCGAGCAGCGGCAGCAGGCGTGGGCCGAACTGGTGCTGCAGGGCGTTGCCGGTAGGGCAGGTGTTGAGGAAGGCGTTGAGGCCTTCGTGGTACCACTGGAACAGGCGCTCTTGCGGGCTGTCCTGCAGGTACGGGATATGCAGCTGGATGGTGTGCTTCTGGCCGATACGGTCGAGGCGGCCGATGCGCTGTTCGAGCAGGTCGGGGTGCGCCGGCAGGTCGAACATCACCAGATGGTGGGCAAACTGGAAGTTGCGGCCTTCGCTGCCGATCTCGGAGCAGATCAGCACCTGCGCGCCGAACTCTTCGTCGGCGAAGTAGGCGGCGGCGCGGTCGCGTTCGAGGATGCTCATGCCTTCATGGAACACCGAGGCCGGGATGCCGGAGCGCACGCGCAGGGCGTCTTCCAGGTCCATCGCGGTTTCGGCATGGGCGCAGATCACCAGCACCTTGGTGCGCTTGAGCATCTTCAGGGTGTCGATCAGCCAGTCGACGCGCGGGTCGAAACGCCACCAGCGCTCGTCGTCGGCCACCTCGCCCTGGGCCTGGAAGGCGACTTCCGGGTACAGCTCGGCATGTTCGCCGGCTGGCAGGTCGCGGTACTGCTCGGGCGTGGCCAGTGGGTAAGGGTGCAGTTGGCGCTCAGGGAAGCCCTGGATCGCCGCGCGGGTGTTACGGAACAGCACGCGGCCGGTGCCGTGGCGGTCGAGCAGCTCACGGATCAGGCGCGCACTGGCCTGGGTATCGCCGTCGCTGACCGCGGCCAGCAGGGCTTCGCCTTCGGCACCCAGGAAGCCCTGGATGGTGGCGTGGGCCTTGGGCGACAGGCGGCCTTCGTCGAGCAGTTCCTGTACGGCTTCAGCCACCGGGCGATAGTGCTCGCTCTCGGCGCGGAAGGCGGCCAGGTCGTGGAAACGGTTGGGGTCGAGCAGGCGCAGGCGGGCGAAGTGGCTGTCCTGGCCGAGCTGCTCGGGGGTGGCCGTGAGCAGCAGCACGCCCGGGATCACCTGGGCCAGCTGCTCGACCAGGCCATATTCAGCGCTGACCTGGTCTTCGTGCCAGACCAGGTGGTGGGCTTCGTCCACCACCATCAGGTCCCAGCCGGCGGCGAACAGCGCGTCCTGGGCCTTTTCGTCGTCGACCAGCCACTCAAGGGCCACCAGCGCCAGCTGGGCATCCTCGAACGGGTTGCTGGCGTCGCTTTCGATGAAACGCTCGGCGTCGAACAGGGCCACCTGCAGGTTGAAGCGGCGGCGCATTTCCACCAGCCACTGGTGCTGGAGGTTTTCCGGTACCAGGATCAGAACGCGGCTGGCGCGGCCCGACAGCAGCTGGCGGTGGATCACCAGGCCGGCTTCGATGGTTTTGCCCAGGCCCACTTCGTCGGCCAGCAAGACGCGCGGCGCGCTGCGGTCGGCGACTTCGCGGGCGATGTGCAACTGGTGGGCGATGGGTTGGGCGCGGCAGCCGCCCAGGCCCCACAGCGCCGACTGCATCTGCTTGCTGGTGTGCTGCAGGGTGTTGTAGCGCAGGCTGAACCACGACAGCGGGTCGATCTGCCCGGCGAACAGGCGGTCGCTGGCCAGGCGGAACTGGATGAAGTTCGACAACTGGGTTTCCGGCAGGGTGCGCGGCTGGTTCTGCCCGTCCAGGCCGTGGTAGACCATCAGCCCGTCGATGTCCTCGACCTCGCGCACGGTCAGCTTCCAGCCTTCGAAGTGGGTGATCTGGTCACCTGGCGAGAAGCGCACGCGGGTCAGCGGCGCATTGCGCAGGGAATACTGGCGGGTGTCGCCAGTGGCCGGGTAGAGCACGGTCAACAGGCGGCCATCCTGCGCCAGGATGGTACCCAGGCCGAGCTCGGCTTCGCTGTCGCTGATCCAGCGTTGCCCCGGTTGATACTGCTGCGCCATACTGCCTGAACTCCCGCGATGAAAAAGCCGGTTATGTTAACGGATCGGCCGGTCAGACCAAAGTGCCGAGCGCATCGAAAGGTGCCGAAGTGCGATAGGTAGCAACAGTCTAGCCGCTTCATCGCCCCCCACCGTGCTGCCGACGAGGGCCCCGGATCAACATGTCTGCCAAGCACCGCTGGATCAGCACTTCGATGGCCGTGGGCAGCCTGTTGCTGCTGGCCGCCTGCGAGCAGAAAAACTTCGAGACCTTGCCCGCCATCCCGATCGAGCAGCTCGAGGTACTGGGCGTGCAGACACCGATCAAGAGCGTGCACTTTCGTGACCGCGACGGTGAAGGCCTGCTGGTATTGAGCCGCAGCGATGGCCAGGCCAGCGACCCGGAAAGCGAGCAGGAAGTGGACAAGGTGGTACTCAAGGCCACGCTGTACGGGCGCACCGCCGAAAACGACGCGTTCAAGGCGCGCTGGCAGATCGAACAGGAAACCACCTGCCCGGGCCTGGACCTGGACGTGGACTTCTATAACGATGTAAGCGATGTCGGCGACCTGAACAAGGACGGCGTCGCTGAGGTGACGGTCGCCAGCCACGCCTTCTGCGGCGGTGGCATCGACCCGCACGACATCGCCATCGAGATGCGCGAAGGGCAGGCCAGCTACAGCATCACCGGCCAGTCGCTGATCACCCCGGCGGGTGAAGAGCCGATCGGCGGTGAGCGCGAGGACAGCGCTTCGCTCAAGGCTGCGCCGCAGGTGCTGCGCGAGCACATGGACGCGGTCTGGCAGCAGGTGTACAAGCGGCCCTGGAGCGAGGCCAGCCCGCCAAGCGACGACGACCCTGACGACGAAGCCGAATAAGTGTTGTGCCTGCCATCAAGGTAAGCCCGCGCCTGCCGATACAGGGGGCATAGGAGAACGTCCATGCTGCCACCGATCATTCCGCTCAGTGCCGCGCCGGTGACCTCGCAACAGGACCCGGTCAAGCCGACCCCCGACATCAAGCCGGTGGTGCCGACGCAGCCTGCATCCGGTGAAAGTGCCATCGACCTCAAGCACCAGCGTGACCCGCAGGAGCAGGCGTTGCTGCTGCGCGACGAGCAGCGCCGCCAGCAGCAACGCCGGCAGAAGGGCGACGACGAACGCTACAGTGCGATGCCCGGTGACGAGGTCAACGCCGACAACACCGTGCCGGTGGCGCCGTTGATGGGCGAGCATGTACGCCAGGGGCTGCTGGTGGACATCGAAGTCTGACATGGGGCTGGTCAGCGCCAGCGCCTGGCTTCATCATGCAAGTCTCAGTTGATCGTCGAGCCCACCCATGAGCCAAGACAACCTCATCGATTTCGATGCCGAACGCGCCAAGCGCGTCCACGACCTCAAGGAAAAGCGCCTGAACGAAATGCGCAATGCGTTCGAGCAGGCCCTGCCGTTGAACACCGCCAAGAAAAAGAAGCCCAAGGGCAAGCCGAAGAAGCGCTGAAACTTGACGCAGGTCAACCCTGCACCCGCCTCGCGTGCCCGGCCCCGGGCACCATTGACACCGATCAATTTTCCCCGCCCCCACATTGGTTAACTTGCACCCATCGGACAACGGCAAACGAATGGGGAGGCCAGCATGTTCTTCGACAACGTGGTTATCGCCGGAGTGGTAACGGTCGGGTTGATGGTCGTCTTCTTTGCCGGTCTGGGCATTTTCATCTGGAAGGACTCGAACAAGCGCAAGCCGCGCTGAGCTTCCGGGTACACGAGCACGCAAGGCATTTAGGGCGACTTCGGTCGCCCATTTTTTTTGCCTGCAATTTTTGTGTTGCCAGTACCGGCCTCTTCGCGGGCACGCCCGCTCCCACAATGACTTCACAGGATTCGGACTGTGCGCGGTCCCATGTGGGAGCGGGCGTGCCCGCGAAGAGGGCAGCACAGGAGGGCCTGTCCACAACAAAGATGATTAGCTAGCTAATTAATTGTTTCCGCTTTATCCTTCCCCCATTGTCTATCTTTCTACAAGACCATCCCCGCAAGGTCCGTCTCGTGCCCATCACCCTCCAGGCCCTGTTCGCCCCCAGCAGCCTCGCCCTCAAGTTCGCCATCAAGACGCTGCTCGGTGGCGGCCTGGCGCTGTGGCTGGCGATGCGCTGGGGTCTTGAGCAACCGTCCTGGGCACTGATGACCGCCTTCATCGTCGCCCAGCCGTTGTCGGGCATGGTGGTGCAGAAGGGCCTGGCGCGGTTGGCCGGTACCTTGGTCGGCACGTTTGCGTCGGTGCTGTTCATCGGCCTTTTTGCCCAGACCCCATGGCTGTTCCTGCTCACCTTGGCCCTGTGGCTGGCCCTGTGCACCGCCGCCTCCACCCAACTGCGCAGCGCCTGGGCCTATGCCTTCGTGCTGGCAGGCTACACCGCGGCGATCATTGCCCTGCCGGCCATCGACCACCCGTTGCAGGTGTTCGACCAAGCCGTGGCGCGCTGCACCGAGATCTGCCTGGGTATCTTCTGTGCCACCGCCAGCAGTGCCTTGCTCTGGCCCATGCGGGTAGAGCAGCAACTGGGCGGGCAGGCCCGCCAGGCCTGGCAGAACGGCCTGCAGGCCGCCAGTGCCATGCTGGGCGGCGAAGACGAGGCGCGCAAAGGCCTGCTGGAAAGCCTGGGGCGTATCGTTGCCATCGACAGCCAACGCGAACACGCCTGGTTCGAAGGCAACCGCGGGCGCCAGCGCGCTCGTGCCATTCGTGGCCTGAGCCAGAAACTGATGGTGCTGTTGCGCATTTCCCGTTCGGTGCGCCGGCAGTGGCGGCAACTTGATGAGCGCGAGGCCGAACGCCTGGCACCCTGGCTGGAGGAAGTGCGTGCACTGCTGGGCAAGCCCGACCAGCCGAACCTGTTGTTGCTGCGCCAGCGCATCTGGGATGCTGCCCACGATGAACAGATCAGCCCGGCGGAGCACTTCTGCCTGGCGCGCATGGCGCTGCTGCTGGACTACGCCATGGCTGCCAGCCAGGCGCTGGACGATGTGGAGGCGGGCAGGGCGCCCAAAGATGTGTCCCAAGGCCTGGCCGCGCACCGCGACTGGTCGCTGGCTTTGCTGTTCGGCTCACGCAGTGCGCTGGCCTTTCTGGTAATGAGTGGCTTCTGGCTGGCCACCGCATGGCCTTCGGCACCAGGTGGCCTGGTGCTGACCTGCGTGGTCTGCAGCCTGTTCGCCAGCCGCGAGAACGGCGCGCAGATCGGCCTGAGCTTCTTGCGTGGGATTTTCCTGGCGATACCTGCGGCGTTTCTGGTCGGACAGATTCTGCTGCCGCAATGGAGCAGCTTCGCCATGCTCTGCCTGGGCATGGGCGTGCCGCTGTTTCTTGGTGCGCTGGGCATGGCTCACCCGCGGACCGGGGCAACGGCTACCTCCTATTGCCTGCATTTCATCGTGCTGGTGTCGCCGCTCAACGCCATGCAGTTCGGCGTCGCCACCATGCTCAACAGTGCCTTGGCCATGCTCGTGGGTGTGTCGGCAGCGGTGATGGCCTTCCGTTTGTTGGTGTTCCGCCACCCGGCCTGGCTGGGACGGCGCCTGCGTGCGGCGACCCAGAACGACCTGGTGCGCCTGACCCGGCGCGACCTGCGCGGGGCTGACAGCTGGTTTGGCGGGCGCATGGCCGACCGCCTGATGCTACTGGCGCGGCATGCCGGCGAACTGCCCGAGAGCGAACGCAAGCGCTGGGACGACGGCCTGCACGGCCTGGATATCGGCGACGAACTGGTGCACCTGCGCATGTGCCTGGCGGTTGCCCAAGCCCCGTTGGGGCGGGCCGAGCGCGAATACCTGCAGCAGGTAGAGGCCGTGCTGGCCAAGGGGCCGGCGCCCGGGCGAGGTCAGCGCCTGGATGCCGCCAGCGAACAGTTCATTGGCGCCTTGCGCCGTCTACCCTCAAGCGATCCGCTGCGGTTGGCCGAAGGGGCGGTGCTGCAACTGCAGAAGAGCTGGGGCAAGTGGTGCCACTGGCAGGAGGAAGCCCATGGGGTTGCGTGAGTGGGAAGTGGGCGGCGTGCTGTTCAGCCCCTTCCTTGTTTATGTGTTGCTGGCGCTGGTGCTTACCGGGTTGTTGCGTCTGGTGGTGCAGGCCACGCCGTTGGGGCGCTGGATCTGGCATGAAGCGCTGTTCGACGCGGCGTTGTTCGTTTGTGTGCTGTTCCTGGTGGTGCGACTGCTGGGAGCTTTATAAAGGAGTGTTTCGATGCGTGCGGCCGTACGTACCCTGGTCACCTTGTGTGTGGTGGCCCTTGCCGTGTTCGCCGGCTATCAGCTGTGGCAGTACTACATGCTCACCCCCTGGACCCGCGATGCCCGTGTGCGCGCCGATGTGGTGGTGATCGCCCCTGATGTGTCCGGCTGGGTGCGCGAGCTGAAGGCCCGTGACAACCAGCAGGTCAAGGCCGGCGACCTGCTGATGAGCATCGACCGCGAACGCTTCCAGGCGGCCTTCGACCAGGCCAGCGCGGTAACCGAGACCCGCAGTCAGCAACTGCGCCTGCGCGAGCGTGAAGCGGCCCGGCGTACAGCCTTGGGGCCGGAGGCGATCAGTGCCGAATTGCGGGAAAACGCCCAGATCAATGCGGCCATCGCCCGCGGTGAGCTGCATGAGGCCGAGGCACAGTTACAGGTTGCCAGAATCAACCTGGCGCGCAGTGAAGTGCGGGCACCGCGCAGCGGGCATATCACCAACCTGCGCCTGGCCGAGGGCAACTATGTGAACACCGGGGAATCGGTGATGGCCCTGGTGGACGATTCAACCTTCTATATCCAGGCCTACTTCGAGGAAACCAAGCTGCCGCGCATTCGTGTGGGGGATGCGGTGAAGGTCTGGCTGATGGGCGCAGGCGAGCCGATGCAAGGGCATGTAGAGAGCATCAGCCGTGGTATCACCGACCGCAACAGCAACCCCGACAGCCAGTTGCTGCCGGAGGTTGAACCGACCTTCAACTGGGTGCGCCTGGCGCAGCGGATACCGGTGAGGATCCGCCTGGACCAGGTGCCGGAGGGGGTGACCCTGAGTGCGGGGATGACGGCCAGTGTGCAGGTGCATGAGCAATGAGGCAGGTGGCTACTCTGTGGCCCGATCGCTGGCAGCCCAGGCTCATGCGGTGTTGGGAGCAACTGTCCTGTGTTGCCTGTCCTGGCCTCATCGCCGGCAAGCCAGCTCCCACAGGTACTGCACAATGCTTGAGGTCGATGCAGTCGAGGTGGGAGCTGGCTTGCCGGCGATGGGCCGCAAAAGCGGCCCCAGAAAACCTGACCTCAGAGGAACATCCCGCCTGAAACCTCCAGCCGTTGCCCGTTGATCCAGCCATTGCCATCTTCGAGCAACAGCGCAATCGCTGCCCCGATATCATCCGGCAAGCCCACCCGCCCCAGCGCCGTGTTGCCGGCAATGTATTCATTCACCTGGCGGTTATCCCGCACCACGCCGCCGCCAAAGTCCGTCTCGATCGCCCCCGGCGCCAGAATATTCACGCGAATACCACGCGCGCCCAGTTCCTTGGCCTGGTAGCGGGTCAGCACCTCCATCGCCCCCTTCATCGCGGCATAGGCGGCATACCCCGGCAGTGCAAAGCGCGCCAGGCCAGTGGAAATGTTGACGATGCGGCCATTGTCGACCAGCAGCGGCAGCAGGCGCTGGGTGAGGAAGAACGGCCCTTTCAGCTGGATGTTCAGCAACTGGTCGAACTGCGCCTCGCTGGTTTCGGTGTATGGCACGTTCAAGCCGATCCCGGCATTGTTCACCAGAAAATCGAAACGCTCGCGACCGAAGTGTTGCTGCAAGGTTGCCCCCAGGCGTTCGGCGAAGCCGGCAAAGCTGGTGCTGTCGCTGACGTCCAGTTGCAACATGGCGGCGTTGACCCCGGCCTGCTCCAGCCGCGCGGCCACGGCCTGGGCTTCCTCGGCCTTGCTGTGGTAAGTGCCGATGACATCGATGCCGCGTGCGGCCAGGTGTTCGGCAGTGTTGCGGCCCAGGCCGCGGCTGGCGCCAGTGATCAGGGCAATCTTGCGGGTCATGGTGAAAACCTCATGGTGGGCTGATGAGCGCAGGTTATTGGTCGGTGTTGTGCTGTTAAATCCAGCAAATATGGAAATACTGTTCGGTAAAACCGGATAGACGAGGTTCAAGTGAACAAGCTGGAGTTGTTGCGCACCTTTGTGCGGGTGAGCGAGGTCAGCAGTTTCACCCTGGCTGCCGAGAGCCTGGGGCTGCCCCGTTCGACCGTGTCGGAGCAGGTCAGGGCGCTGGAGCGTTTGCTGGGTACGCAGCTGTTCAACCGCACCACCCGCCGGGTGCAGGCAACCCAAGATGGCGCCTTGCTGTACGAGCGCAGCAAGGACCTGCTGTCGGGCATGGACGAGATCGAGAGCCTGTTCTGCGCCGACGATGCCGAGCTGGCCGGGCGCCTGCGGGTCGACCTGCCGACCATGATGGCCCGTCGGGTCATCATCCCGGCGCTGCCGCAGTTTCTGCAGCGCTTCCCGCGCCTGGAGGTGGAGCTCAGTTGCACCGACCGCCAGGTCGACCTGCTGCGTGAAGGCTTCGATTGTGTGATGCGCATTGGTGCCCTGCATGACCTGGACGTGGTGGCGCGCCCGGTCGGGCAACTGAGCATGCGCAACTGTGCCAGCCCTGCCTACCTGGCCCGCCATGGCGTGCCGCGCACGCTGCAGGACCTGGCCGAGCACCACCTGGTGCATTACGTGCGCACCCTTGGGGGGCGCAGTGCCGGTTTCGAATACCTGCAGGGCGGTGAACTGCACTTCCAGGCCATGGCCGGAGTGGTCACGGTCAACAATGCCGAGGCCTACTCGGCGGCCTGCCTGGCCGGGCTGGGGTTGATCCAGGTGCCGGCGGTGGGCGTGGCCGAGCACCTGCAGCGCGGTGAGCTGGTTTCGGTACTGGAAGGCTGGCAGGCCCCGGCCATGCCAGTATCATTGTTATATGCCCGGCAACGGCATGTGCCACGCCGGGTGCAGGCCTTCATGCAGTGGCTGGGCGAGGTGCTGCATTCGCAGGTCGACGGTGGACGCTGATCGATGAAACGCGTGGCGCCTGTGCGACGGCTTGCGTTAGGCTGCCAGTCACGAGTTGCCCGGCAGAGGCAACCACCCCCGCCTGGCGTGCGTATCTTCCGATTTCATTGCGAGGTTACGTCATGGCCATCACTTCCCAGGACATCTGCAACGCTGCCGACCAGCTCAAGGGCTTCGTCGGTTTTCATGGCAAGCGCGGTGTGCACATCGTGCGTTTTTCCGAAGATTCGTTCGGCATGGACGTGGCCGACGCCAGCATCACGCCCTGCAGCGAGTTTGTCTGGCGGCCCGAGCAAGGGCAGCGCATGGCCCTGTGCCGCGAACGGCTGGCGCTGTTGCTGGAGCAGCATGTGGATGACCGTTTGAACATCGGTGAACCGCTGCGCACCTACCTGCGCCGGCGCGACCTGCCGGAAATCGTGGCAGAGCGCAGCTTGCAGCGGGATTCCGCTCTGTAATAGCGGAGTAACTGCCTAGCTCGAATACCGAAAACCTGCACCATCACTGTGGGAGCGGGTTCACCCGCGAACACCGGCGAAGCCGGTGCCATATACCGCGTCGCATTCTTCGCGGGTGAACCCGCTCCCACAGGGGGTGTGCAAGTATCAAACCTGGACAAGACAGTTACCTCCACGCGCTACAGTTAGGGCGCCGAACGCTGGGATGCCTGCTGCAACAACGCCTCGAGCCCCGCACTGTCCAGCGGCCTGCTCAGGTAATAGCCCTGCACTTCATGGCAGCGGTCCTTCTGCAATGCCCTGAGCTGCTGCTCGCTCTCCACCCCTTCGGCCGTCACCGTCAGCCCCATCGCTTCGCCCAGGTTGATGATGGCCTGGACCACGGCGCGGTCGCTGCCAGCGGTGTTGTTCAGCCCGCCGATGAAGCGTTTGTCGATCTTGATGCTGTCGAACGGGTAGGTGCGCAGGTAGCCCAACGACGAGTAGCCGGTGCCGAAGTCGTCCATGTTCAGGCGCACGCCCAGCTCCTTGAGCGACAGCATGGTGCCCAGCGCGCCTTCGATGTCATTGAGCATCACGTTTTCGGTAATTTCCAGCTCCAGGCGCTGGGCAGGGAAGGCGGTTTCCAGCAGGATCTCGCGTACATCGGCCACCACATCGCTGCGCAGGAACTGCGCCGGTGACAGGTTCACGGAAACCAGTACATCGGCGGGCCAGTCATGGGCGGTGCGGCAGGCTTCGCGCAGCACCCAGCGGCCCAGCGCAACAATGATGTCACTCTGTTCAGCCAACGGAATGAAGGTGTCCGGCCCCAGCAACCCCTCCTGCGGGTGCTGCCAGCGCAGCAAAGCCTCGACCGCGACGATGCGCAGGTCGCTGAGGCGATAGCGCGGCTGGTAGTGCAGCTCGAATTCCTGGTTGCGCAGGGCCCGCCGCATGTCGTTCTCCAGTTGGCGGCGGTACTGGATCTGCTGGTTCATTTCGGCAGCGAAATAGCGCCAGGTGCACTTGCCGTCGGCCTTGGCCTGGTACAGGGCGATATCGGCGCAGCGGATCAGCTCGCCGGCATCGAAGCCTTGGGTACGGGTCTGGGCGACACCGATACTGGCGCCAACGTGCAGGGGCTGGTTATCGAAGATGATCGGTTGTTGCAGCAGGCTGATCAGGCGCGCACAGAAGCGGTCGATCTCGCTGCGGTTGTCCATGCCGCCGAGCACCAGGAGGAACTCGTCGCCGCCCAGGCGCGCGACCAGGTCGCCATCGCGGGTGCTGTCGCGCAGGCGTGTTGCTACCTCCTGCAGCACGGCGTCACCGGCGGCATGGCCGAGGGAGTCGTTGATCGGCTTGAAGTTGTCCAGGTCCAGCAGCAGCAAGGTCAGTGGCGGCGAATCACTGCCGCGCAACAAGGCCTGCTCGAGGTGCCGGGCGAGCTTGTTGCGGTTGGCCAGCCCAGTCAGCGGGTCGTGCAGCGACAGGTGCTGGATGCGCGCATGAGCGTCGACTTCATCGGTGATGTCGCTGGCGGTGCCGCGAAAACCGACGGGCTTGCCGTCGTACCAGATGGCGCGGGCCGATATCCGGCAGTAGCGGTTCTGGCCATTCTGGTCGCGGTAGGTGCAGCGCAGGTTGGCCAGTTGTTGCGGGTCGGCCGCGGCCAGGGCATCCAGCCACGGCGAGAGCGGAGTGGTATCGCAGGCCAGCAACTGATTGAGCGGGTGGCCGAGCCAGTCGTCCACCGGGTAGCCGGTGACATTGACGAAGCGTTGCGAAAGGTAGGTCAGGCGTTGTTGCCGATCGGTTTCCCAGATCCAGTCGGAGGCCGACTCGGCCACCGCGCGAAAACGCTGCTCGCTGGCCTCCAGGGCCTGGTTGCTCTGCTGCAGATCGGCGAGCGTGAGGTCGATCGCCCGCGAACTGCGCAAGGCATGGCGGAACAGGTACAGCATGACCAGGCCGAGTATCAGCAAGGCACCCGCCAGCGGCGGCAACACCGCACGCAGCAACTGGTGTCCTGGCAGCGGGCTGCTCCAGGACAGGTGGTAGCCGGTATCGCCGAGGTCGATGCGCAGGTGGCCGTGCTCCCGCACATCATCGTTTTCCACATGCATGCCGGTCAGGCCGGCACCGCTGCTCAGCTGTGCCAGCTTTTCCTCGGTGAGCTGGTCGACGAACAGCATCACCGGCGCCTGGCGCACCTCGCTATCGGTGACATCCCGGTCCGGGCGCACCGCCGCGGCACTGAGCACTGCCGGCCAACCGTTGAACAGGACGAAACGGGTGATCTGTTCACGTGGGATGGCCGCCGCCCGAGCCTGGTCGATGATTGGCTGCAGCGCTGCATCAATATAGGTATTGGCCGCTGCCTGGGTAGGCTGGCCTTTGAACAAACCGTAGGTGGTGCGAGCGTCCTCCACCACGAACACCCCTTCATAGCCGCTGGCGCTGTACAGCGACTCGCCCACGTTCTTTTCTTCGTAGGCCCATTTCCAGTCGGCCTGGCCCGCCAGGTGTTCGAAGGCAGCATCCCACACGGCATAGCTGGACAGGAACTGGCGCGAGGCGAGCAGCCGTTGCTCCAGCGCCTTGGTTGCCTGCGAGGCACTGCGCTGGCGTTCCTGATGGTCAAGAGTACCCGCGATATTGAACAGGGCGCCGAGGATGATCAGGCAGGCCAGACCGAAAACTGCGCTGAAGCCGGCAATCAGGCGACGCACCTGGAAGCGTGGTGTGGGGCTGGCGGGTGGAAGGTTGGCGGTCCTGGCCATGCGCGAGCGGCTCCTTCAGGCAGCCTCCCGCCAGTTGGTCAGGAAGGAGGTTCAATCAGGATAGGCCAGCCTGAGCGCCGCAGCGTCTCTGTGGGCAAAATTGACCTGGTCGCGCCCGGCATGCTTGGCGGTGTACAGCGCCTTGTCCGCCTGTTCGAGCCAGTGTTCGGGTGACTCCAGGTCGGCCTCGAATGCCGAAAGGCCGATGCTCAGGCTGATGCGCAGGTGCGGCAACTGCGGGTTACGGTAGCTGGCGACCTGCTCGCGCAGGCGCTCCATGGCCTGGCAGGCTTGGGCCTCGCTGGTGTCCGGCAGGATCACGCAGAATTCGTCACCACCGTAACGCCCGGCCTGGTCGCCTTCGCGCAGATTGCGCCGCAGCTCGGCGCCGAGCTGGCGCAGCACACAGTCGCCGACCACGTGGCCGAAGGTGTCGTTGATGGTCTTGAAGTGGTCGATGTCGATCAGGGCAATCACCGCGTGCCCCTGTTGCTGCTGGCAAGCCTGAAACTTCAGCAGCAGCAGGTCTTTCCAGGCGCCGTGGTTGAGCAGCCCGGTCAGGCTGTCGGTAAGGCTCAGGGTGCTCAGCCGGCGCTTGTGGTCGGCCAGCTTGATCGCCAACTGGTAGCAGACCCAGCCCAGCGCCAGCGGGTAGAGGGTCAGCATCGGGAGGCAGGCATAGACCTGCAGGGGCGTCGCGTTCAGTTGCAGGCCGGGGCCCAGCAGCAGGATGGCGACGAGCATGCCCGCCAGTTGGGCCAGCACCCCGCGAACGACCATGCGTTTGCCGCCGGCGGCGACGTTGTTCATGGTCATCATCGACAGCACGGTCACGCTGGGCAATGGATTGAAATGCATGGCGGCGGTCCAGAACCCACCCATCAGGGAGTCCAGCACCAGGTTGCGCTGTTCTGCCTGATAGGGCATGGCCGAACGGGCGGCCCACAGGTAGGCCACATGCGGCCACAGCAGGCCGTTGAACAGTAACAGCAGCCATGCCCAGGTGGGCGGTGACAGCGGCGCCATGGCGGCCATGACGCTGAACAGACCGATCCCCAGGCCGATGACCCGCGGCAGGTAGATGCGTTTGGCGAATGAAAGTCCTTTGCCGCTGCGTTTATCCATATTGGTCATCGTTCTTCTGCTGAAGCACCGTTTATCGCATAACTCGCATGAATATTGTTGAACAGTGTTTCATCGACGAAAAATGACCTTACAAGCCAATTCACGGTTGATCCGATCACTGTGGGGTAACATGAAGGCTTTCCTGTTGCTCGGAGTGTTGCTGATGGTCCCTTTGGCCAACCCTGCCGGCGAGCCGGCGCCTCAGCGGGAAGGGCGCTTTCACAATCAGGCGTCGTTGCCACAGGATGGCGTATTGAAGAAGCTGCGCATCGGGCTCAAGTACCTGTTCCTGCGCAAACCGCCGGAAACCCGGCCGGCCACACCGGTCAGTCTCCAGCCCATGACCCGCCAGCAGGTGCTCGATGCGCCCGACCGCAGCCTTTGGCGCCTGGGCCATTCCACGGTACTGCTCAAGCTGCGCGGGCGCTTCTTTATTACCGACCCGGTATTCGCCGAGCGCGCCTCGCCGGTGCAGTGGGCCGGCCCACTGCGCTTCCATGCGCCGCCCCTGGCGCTGGACCAGTTGCCGCCGTTGGCTGCGGTGGTACTGTCCCACGATCACTTCGATCATCTTGACGAACAGGCGATTCGCCAACTTGCACCGCGCACCAGTGTGTTCCTGGCGCCGCTGGGCGTAGGCAACCTGCTGATGACCTGGGGCGTAGCACCGGCAAAGGTGCGGCAGCTGGACTGGTGGCAGGAAAGCGAGGTCGAGGGTGTGCGCTTTGTCGCCACCCCGGCTCAGCACTTTTCCGGGCGTGGGCTGCTGGACAGCAACCGGACCTTGTGGGCGTCGTGGGTGATCGTCGACGAGGATGTGCGGGTATTCTTCAGTGGCGATACCGGCTACTTCGATGGGTTCAAGCAGATTGGCGAGCGCTTCGGGCCGTTCGACCTGACCCTGATCGAGACCGGGGCCTACAACGTCGCCTGGCCCGATGTGCACATGCAGCCGGAGCAGAGCCTGCAGGCCCATCTGGATCTACGCGGGCGCTGGCTGTTGCCGATTCACAACGGCACCTTCGACCTGTCCATGCATGGCTGGCAGGAGCCGTTCGAGCGCATCCTGGCGTTGGCCAACCAGGCACAGGTGCGCCTGAGCACGCCGCAGATGGGGGAGCGGGTCAGCCTCGACTCTCCGCACGCCGGGCAGAACTGGTGGCAGCCGCGGCCTGTGCGTCAGCGCGGTCAGGCGAACGAGCGCGTGGTAGCGGCACGCTGAAGTTCATTTGTTGCCGTTGTTGCGGCGTGGGGAGGGTGGCTGTTCCTCTTTCAGTAGCCGTGAGGGCGGTTTGCCGCTGTCGCTGCGCACCTGTGCATGGCTGATCAAGCCGAAGATGAAGCTGCCGCCGATGATGTTGCCCGCCAGTGTCGGCAGGGCGAACTCCAGCCAGAAGCTGCGCCAGGTTTCATCGCCGGCCCAGACCAGATAGGACACCTCGACCGAGCCGACCACGATATGGGTGAAGTCGCCCAGGGCCATCAGGTAGGTGATCATCAGGATGATCCAGATCTTGGCGTGTTCCATCGACGGGATCATCCAGACCATGGTGGCGATCATCCACCCCGATACGATGCCTTTGGCGAACATCTGGCTGATATCGTTCTTCATGACCTTGCGGCCCACCTCCAGGAAGGCCACGTCGGTCTTGCTGTCGAAGATCGGCAGTTCCAGCATTACCCAGGCCACCAGCAAGGTGCCGGCGAGGTTGCCAAGCAGTACCACGCTCCAAAGGCGCAGCAGGCGCCCGAAGTTGGCCAGGGTGGGGGCGGTCATTACCGGCAACACGGCGGTCAGGGTGTTTTCGGTGAACAACTGCTGACGCGCCAGTATCACTGCAAGGAAGCCTGCGCTGTAGCCGATGCTGGCGATTACCTGAGCGCTGTCCCCCTCTGGCAGGCGGGCATAGAACAGGCCCATGGCCATGAGCGACAGCCCCATGGACAAGCCTGCGGCCAGTGCCGACCACCACAGTGCGGCGAGTGTACGTTCCAGTTCCTGGTCGCCCTGGTAACGAATGATCTCGTGCAGTACTGCCGCCCGGGGCGGCTGGCTAAGGCTGACTTCCTGCTCCTCGTCCGCCGACAGGCCCGGGGTTTTCTCGCTTTGCGCATCGCTCATGGCCGCTACGCTCCGTGGTGGTGTTTCTCTACAGATTCGCGGCGCTTTCATTAGTTGCCGGCGAGGAGACAAACGCCGGCAGAAAGTTTTTTCAGATCAAGGTGTTGACTCTGATTTCAAAGCGCGTATTATTCGCCTCCTCGCAGCGATGAACGCTTCGAGGCAAGCGGTAAGTTATTGAGGTTGAAGGGTTTCGAAAGAAATCGGTTGTAAAAACTTCAAAATAAACGCTTGACAGCAAATGAGGGAAGCGTAGAATGCGCGCCTCGGTTGAGACGAAAAGCTCTTAACCAAACGCTCTTTAACAAATCGAATCAAGCAATTCGTGTGGGTGCTTGTGAGTACGGACTGATAGTCACAAAGATTATCAGCATCACAAGTGGCCATGCGAGAAATCACATAGTCATTTGAGATTGCTGAGCCAAGTTTAGGGTTTCTTAAAAACCCAAGCAGTATTGAACTGAAGAGTTTGATCATGGCTC
>NZ_NEJY01000001.1:378801-416615 GCF_002113255.1 Pseudomonas sp. B14(2017) | reverse complement strand
CTCCACCAGTCGGCGGTCATCGGCCTGGTCGCCGACGTTCAGCGGCAAGGCACCGAAGACACTGCCGGCGGAAACCCGCTGCAGGCCGTTGACGCGGATATCGGAGATGGTGAAGGACTCGGCGTGAACTTCAGCGATCATCAGTGCGGACATGACCGCAGTTAGCAGCAGACGTTTCATGAAGTCCTTTTATTCCAACTGGCAATAAACAGCCCGCCGCAACAAGACGGCAGGTTTCGCAATTGAGCGAAGCTTTATAGTCGACCCAGATCGTTGATCAGGGCGAGCAACATCACCCCTATGACCAAACTGATACCGATCTGGACCCCCCAACCTTGCACCCGATCCGACAGCGGACGACCGCGCGCCCACTCGACCAGGTAAAACAGCAAATGCCCCCCATCCAGAACCGGGATGGGCAGCAGGTTAAGAACCCCCAGGCTTATGCTCAGGTAGGCCAGGAAATTCAGGAAATCCCCCACGCCGGACTGGGCTGAAGCGCCCGCCACTTTAGCAATGGTTATCGGTCCGCTCAAGTTTTTTACCGAGAGCTCCCCGAACAGCATTTTCTTCAGCGATTCAAGGGTCAGGACGCTCATGTTCCAGGTGCGTGACAAGCCCTCACCCACCGCATCCAGCGGGCCGTAGCTGACTTCGCGGAGCATGTTGGCAGGCCATTCGCCACCTTTTACCCCGGCGCCAAGATAGCCGCCGGCCGCCTTGCCCTCGCCCTTGCGCGCCAGGGTGACCGGGACGTCCAGCGCAGCACCATCGCGCTCGACACGCACCACAACCTTGGCTTGCGGGCGGGCCCGCACGGCATCGACCACCTGCTGCCATTCGCTCACTGCCACGCCATCGAGGGCCAGCAGCTTGTCACCGGTTTTAAGGCCCGCAGCGGCAGCCGGCCCCTTCGGATCGATCTCGGCCAACACCGGCACGATCGCCGGGCGCCAAGGGTGCAGCCCAAGGGACTGGATCGGGTCCGGCTCGTCGGCGCCCTTGAGCCAGCTGTCCAGCTTCACCTGCAGCTGGCGTTCGGCGCTGGCGCCCTCTTCACGCACGCCAACCTGCAGGGTGCCGCTCTCGCCCAGGCGGCGAACCAGTTGCAGGTTGACTGCAGACCAACCATTGGTCGGCTTGCCGTCGATGGAGACGATTTCCTGACCTGCGGTCAGGCCTGCCGATGCTGCCAGGCTGCCGGCATCGACCGCACCGATCACCGGGCGGATCTGCTGGGTACCCAGCATCGCCAGCACCCAGAAGAACAGGATGGCCAGCAGGAAGTTGGCAACCGGGCCCGCCGCGACGATCGCGATGCGCTGGCGCACGGACTTGCGGTTGAACGACTGCTCGATCAGCGCCGGCGGCACGTCACCCTCGCGCTCGTCGAGCATCTTGACGTAACCACCCAGCGGGATCGCAGCGACCACGAACTCGGTGCCATGGCGGTCATGCCAGCGCAGCAGCGGCGTGCCGAAGCCCACCGAGAAGCGCAGCACCTTGACACCGCAGCGGCGTGCCACCCAGAAGTGGCCGAATTCATGGAAAGTGACCAGTACACCCAAGGCTACGAGGGTGCCGATAATCATGTAGAGCGCTGTCATATCCATCTCCGAATGATGTTCAGCGGGCTGGCATCATGCCCAGCCCCCTCGTGAACCGTGGCGGGCCTGCATCAGCGACCGTGACGCCTCAGCCACTCACGGGAAAGCTCCCGGGCACGCTGGTCGGCGGCGAACACCGCGTCCAGCGACGGCAGCGGTACGACGGGCTCCTGATCGAGCACCTGTTCGATCATACCCGCGATCTCCGGGAAGCGGATACGCCGCTGGAGAAATGCCTCGACCGCAACCTCGTTGGCCGCATTGAGCACGGCCGGTGCGCTGTTGCCGGCCTCGGCAGCCTGCCGCGCCAGGCGCAGGCAAGGGAAGCGCTGTTCGTCGGGCGCCTGGAAATCCAGACGGGCGATGGCGAACAGGTCCAGCGGTGCCACCCCGGAATCGATCCGCTCGGGCCAGGCCAGGGCGTTGGCGATGGGCGTACGCATGTCCGGGTTACCCAGCTGCGCCAGCACCGAACCGTCGACATAATCCACAAGTGAGTGGATCACGCTCTGCGGGTGCACCACCACCTCGACCTTGGCCGGTGCGGCATCGAACAACCAGCAGGCCTCGATCAGTTCAAGGCCCTTGTTCATCATGCTGGCCGAATCCACGGAAATCTTGCGCCCCATGGACCAGTTGGGGTGCGCGCAGGCCTGTTCCGGGGTGACATCCAGCAGCGCCTCGACGGGGGTCTCGCGGAACGGGCCACCGGAGGCGGTAAGCAGGATCCGGCGTACGCCGACGGCACTGAGGCCGCGCGCGTAGTCGCCGGGCATGCACTGGAAGATCGCATTGTGCTCGCTGTCGATCGGCAGCAGCACGGCGCCACTGCGCCGCACCGCCTCCATGAACAGCGCGCCGGACATCACCAGCGCCTCCTTGTTGGCCAGCAACACCTTCTTGCCCGCCTCGACCGCCGCCAGGGTGGGGCGCAGGCCGGCGGCGCCGACGATGGCCGCCATCACTGCGTCCACTTCCGACGCAGAAGCCACCTGGCACAGCCCGGCCTCGCCTTCCAGCACCTCGGTGGCGCAGCCCGCCGCTACCAGGCTTTCGCGCAGTCGCGCGGCCGCCTCGGCGCTCGGCACCACGGCGAATGCCGGGCGATGGCGCACGCACAGGGCCTGCAATTCGTCGATACGCGAATAACCACTCAGGGCGAACACCTGGTAGCGGTCGGGATGGCGCGCGATGACATCCAGCGTGCTCAGGCCGATGGAGCCGGTGGCCCCGAGCACGGTAATACGCTGCGGGCGGCTCACATAACACCCCATTCGGCAGCCCACAGCAGCACGGCGAAAATCGGGATCGCCGCAGTCAGGCTGTCGATGCGGTCGAGCACCCCACCATGGCCAGGCAACAGGTTGCTGCTGTCCTTGATGCCGGAACGGCGCTTGAACATGCTTTCGGTCAGGTCACCGACCACCGAAGACATGACCACCAGCGCGGCACTCAGAAGGCCCAGCAGGATCTGGCCGAAGCCCCAGTCGCGGCTGATACCGACCACCAGGGTGATCACCAGGCTGACCGCCAGACCGCCATACACGCCTTCCCAGCTCTTGCCAGGGCTGACCTGAGGCGCCAGCTTGCGCTTGCCGAAGGCACGGCCGGAGAAGTACGCGCCAATATCGGCAGCCCACACCAACACCATGACCGACAGGATCAGCCAGTTACCCAGCGGCCAGTGCTTGAGCAGCACCAACCCCTGCCAGGCCGGCAGCAATACCAGCAGGCCGATCAGCAACCGGCAGGCGGCACTGGCCCACAGCTCGCTGCTGCGCGGGTAGGTAAGCACCAGCCAGGTGGCCAACCCCCACCAGATCACCGCAGCGCCCAGCACCCAAGGCGCCAGCTCCGGAAGGATATACAGCAACATCAGCGCTCCGGCGACGACCACGGCATAGGCAATGCGCAGTGGCTGGGCCATGAGCCCGGCCAGGCGCGCCCACTCCCAGGCGCCGAGGGTCACCACGAAGCCGATGAACAGGGCGAAATCCCCACCGTTGAGCAGGAAGAAGCCACCCAGCGCGATCGGCAGCAGGATCAGCGCGGTAATGATGCGTTGTTTAAGCATTAAGCACGAGCTCCAGCCTCGACCTGCTCGCTGGTCTTACCGAAGCGGCGCTGGCGCGAAGCGAAATCGGCCAGGGCGTTGCGCATGGCCTCGTGTTTGAAGTCCGGCCAGTACAGGTCGGAGAAATACAGCTCGGCGTAGGCCAGCTGCCACAACAGGAAGTTGCTGATGCGATGCTCGCCACCAGTGCGGATGCACAGGTCCGGCAGCGGCAGCTCGCCGGTTGCCAGGCAGGTCTGCAGCAGGCCCGGGGTGATGTCTTCCGGGCGCAGGTGCCCGGCTTGCACTTCCCGCGCCAGCCGCTGGGCGGCCTGGGCGATGTCCCACTGGCCACCGTAGTTGGCCGCGATCTGCAGGATGAAGCGGTTGTTGCCGGCGGTCAGCGCCTCGGCCTCGCGCATGGCGGCTTGCAGCTCGGGATGGAAACGCGAACGGTCACCGATGATACGCAGGCTGATGTTGTTCTCGTTGAGGCGCTTGGCCTCGCGGCGCAGGGCCGAGAAGAACAGCTCCATCAGCGCACCGACCTCTTCGGCGGGACGCTGCCAGTTCTCACTGGAGAAGGCGAACAGGGTCAGCACCTCGACCCCGGACTCGGCACAGACTTCGATGACCGCGCGAACGGCGTCGACACCCGCCTTGTGCCCGGCAACGCCGGGCAACAGGCGCTTTTTCGCCCAGCGGTTGTTGCCATCCATGATGATCGCGACATGACGCGGCACCGAGGACGGCGCCGCTGGCTTGGTCTTTTCCATTAAAAAACCCCGGCCTTAGACGGCCATCAGGTCCTTTTCCTTGGCTTTGAAGGCGGCATCGACTTCGGCAACGTACTTGTCGGTCAGTTTCTGGATTTCGTCAGCGGCACGACGCTCTTCGTCTTCGCTGATTTCCTTGTCCTTGGTCAGCTTCTTCAGGTCGGCCAGGGCGTCACGGCGCACGTTGCGCACGGCTACCTTGGCATCCTCGGCAACGCCGCTGGCCTGCTTGGTGTAGCCCTTGCGGGTTTCCTCGGTCAGGGCCGGCATCGGCACGCGGATGGTGGTGCCGGCGCTGGACGGGTTCAGGCCCAGGTCGGAGGTGAGGATGGCCTTCTCGATGGCGGCGCTGAGGTTCTTGTCGTGGGCGACGATCTTCAGGGTGCGGGCATCTTCGACGGTGATCGCGGCCACCTGGTTCAGCGGCATCTCGCTACCCCAGGCCGGGACCTTGACGCTGTCCAGGATGCTCGGGTGGGCGCGACCGGTGCGGATTGCCGCCAGGTTGCGGGCCAGGGCCTCGAGGGACTTGGTCATGCGCTCCTGCGCGTCTTTCTTGATGTCGTTGATCATGCTTGGCCTTCCTCGATCAGAGTACCTTCAGCGCCACCCACCACGATGTTCAGCAGGGCGCCAGGCTTGTTCATGTTGAATACCCGCAATGGCATCTTGTGGTCACGGCACAGGCAGATTGCGGTCAGGTCCATCACACCCAGCTTGCGATCCAGGACCTCGTCGTAGGTCAGGTGATCGAACTTCTCGGCATGCGGGTCCTTGAATGGATCGGCAGTGTACACACCATCGACCTTGGTCGCCTTCAGCACCACGTCGGCATCGATTTCGATGGCGCGCAGGCAGGCCGCGGAGTCGGTGGTGAAGAACGGGTTGCCGGTACCGGCGGAGAAAATTACCACATCCCCGGAGTTGAGGTGGCGAATAGCTTTGCGACGATCGTAATGATCGGTGACACCGACCATGGAAATGGCCGACATGACCAGGGCCGGGATGTTCGAGCGCTCCAGCGCGTCGCGCATGGCCAGGCCGTTCATCACGGTGGCCAGCATGCCCATGTGGTCACCGGTGACGCGGTCCATGCCGGCTGCGCTGAGCGCGGCGCCGCGGAACAGGTTGCCACCACCGATCACCAGGCCGACCTGGACACCGATCCCTACCAGCTGGCCAACTTCGAGGGCCATGCGATCCAGCACTTTCGGGTCGATCCCGAAGTCTTCCGAGCCCATCAGGGCCTCGCCGCTAAGTTTGAGCAAAATGCGTTTATAGCGAGGTTGGCGACCACTCACCTGCTGAGCCATTGCGAGTCTCTCCTGCGGCGTACTTTTAGAAAATTCGTGCGGGCTGTTTGCAGCCTGCTAACTGTAGCGTGGCACCGTTTTGGTGCCAGCGGCGGCAGGTTTTATAAACCCTTCGCCGTTTTGACAAAGAGGCTGCGCGCGTGAGCGGGCAGCCTCTTCGGGGCGACAGACGGGGCTGTCTTACTGCTTGGCAGCAGCTACCTGAGCGGCAACTTCAGCAGCGAAGTCGTCGACTGGCTTCTCGATGCCTTCGCCTACCTTGAAGTAGGTGAAGGAAACGATTTCAGCACCGGCTTTCTTGGCCAGCTCGCCAACCTTGACTTCCGGGTTCATGACGAAGGCTTGCTCGACCAGCGAGGCTTCGGCCAGGAACTTCGAGATACGACCTTTGATCATGTTCTCGACGATGTTTTCCGGCTTGCCGGCGATCTTGTCAGCGTTCAGCTGCAGGAAGACGCCCTTCTCGCGCTCGATGGCTTCGGCCGATACTTCCGACGGCAGCAGGAACTCAGGGTTCGAAGCTGCAACGTGCATGGCGATGTTCTTGGCCAGATCGACGTCGCCGCCTTTCAGGACAACGGCAGCGCCGATCTTGTTGCCGTGCAGGTAGGCACCGACAACGTCACCTTCAACGCGCACCAGGCGACGGATGTTGACGTTCTCGCCGCACTTGGCAACCAGGGCTTCACGAGCAGCTTCACGCGAGGCGATCAGCGGAGCAGCGTCGGTCAGCTTCTGGGCGAAGGCTTCTTCGATGCTGTCGGCAACGAAGTTCTTGAAGTCGTCTTGCAGGGCCAGGAAGTCGGTCTGCGAGTTCACTTCCAGCAGGACGGCGGATTTACCGTCGGTCTTGACGGCGATAGCGCCTTCAGCAGCGACGTTGCCAGCCTTTTTGGCGGCCTTGATGGCGCCCGAGGCACGCATGTCGTCAATGGCTTTTTCGATGTCGCCGCCGGCCTTTTCCAGGGCCTTCTTGCAATCCATCATGCCTTCGCCGGTACGCTCGCGCAGTTCTTTGACCAGCGCTGCAGTAATTGCTGCCATTTCAAAATCCTCTTGGAAAGTTTTTCAACCATTCCACCCGTTCGTCACGGGCGTTCAATTCTGCAAATCCGCTGTGTTTATCTCAGCGAGCCCATGATGCGGGGCCGATGCTGACAGCAGGATTTCAAGGTGGCAAAAAGGGGGCAGAGCCCCCTTTTTGCGTGCCAAGTCGACGCTAGCGTCTAATTACTCGGCAGCAGGTGCAGCCGCTTCTTCAGCGTAAACTTCGGTGCCGCCGGCAACGTTGTTACGGCCGCGGATGACTGCGTCAGCCATCGAAGTCATGTACAGCTCGATAGCGCGGATGGCGTCATCGTTACCTGGGATGATGTAGTCAACACCTTCCGGGCTGCTGTTGGTATCGACAACGCCGATAACCGGGATGCCCAGCTTGTTGGCTTCGGTGATCGCGATGCGCTCGTGATCAACGTCGATAACGAACAGAGCGTCTGGCAGACCGCCCATGTCCTTGATGCCGCCCAGGCTGCGATCCAGTTTTTCCAGGTCGCGGGAGCGCATCAGGGCTTCTTTCTTGGTCAGCTTGGCGAAAGTGCCGTCTTCGGCCTGGGTTTCCAGGTCGCGCAGACGCTTGATCGAAGCGCGGATGGTCTTGTAGTTGGTCAGCATGCCGCCCAACCAACGGTGGTCAACGTACGGCGAACCGCAACGAGCAGCTTGCTCGGCGACGATCTTGCCGGCGGAACGCTTGGTGCCGACGAACAGGATCTTGTTCTTGCCCTGGGCCAGGCGCTCTACGAACGACAGAGCGTCGTTGAACATTGGCAGGGTTTTTTCCAGGTTGACGATGTGGATCTTGTTACGCGCGCCGAAAATGTACTTGCCCATTTTCGGGTTCCAGTAACGGGTCTGGTGGCCGAAGTGCACACCGGCCTTCAGCATATCGCGCATGTTGACTTGGGACATGATAGTTCCTTGATAAGTCGGGTTGGGCCTCCACGTATCCCAATGACCAACCCGCGAATTCTGCAACTCGGGGCACCCAGGTCATCGTGTCGACACGTGTGTGGGTTAAGTGCTGACGGGGTCGTCCCCGAAAGCGGCGCATTTTATACCACAGACCGCGGCCGAACGGAACCCGGATACTGTTGCGTCCGTCAGCGGTTTTTGCAGCACCCCGGCTTTCGCGCCAGAATGCCAGTTCATGGATGGCAGCTTTCAGGGCAGTTGGGGCCGCTGCGCGCCCCATCGCCGGCAAGCCAGCTCCCACAAGCGTAATACGATTCCTGTGGGAGCTGGCTTGCCGGCGATGGACTGCGCAGCAGTCCCAATTCTCCATCCGTATGCCGACCGATCGGCGCCCTGCTCTGCTAGAATCCGGCCTTTCCCGTTTGTTCGCGCCGCATGCGGCGCTGTAGAGAGCCTGTAATGACCGTCACCATCAAGACCGCAGAAGACATCGAGAAGATGCGCATCGCTGGCCGCCTGGCCGCCGACGTGCTGGAAATGATCGAGGAACACGTCAAGCCCGGTGTCACCACCGAAGAGCTGGACCGCCTGTGCCACGACTACATCGTCAACGTCCAGCAGGCCATCCCGGCACCGCTCAACTACAAGGGCTACCCGAAGTCGATCTGCACCTCGATCAACCATGTGGTCTGCCACGGCATCCCCAACGACAAGCCGCTCAAGGACGGTGACACGCTGAACATCGACGTCACCGTGATCAAGGACGGCTACCACGGCGACACCAGCCGCATGTTCCACGTCGGCACCGTGCCGGTATGGGCCGAGCGCCTGTCCAAGGTCACCCAGGAGTGTATGTACAAGGCCATCGAACTGGTCAAGCCGGGCTGCCGCCTGGGCGACATCGGCGAAGTGATCCAGAAGCACGCTGAAAAGAACGGCTTCTCGGTGGTGCGCGAGTTCTGCGGCCACGGCATCGGCAAGGTGTTCCACGAAGAGCCGCAGATCCTGCACTACGGCCGCGCCGGCACCGGCATGGAGCTGAAGGAAGGCATGACCTTCACCATCGAGCCGATGATCAACCAGGGCAAGGCCGACACCAAGGTGCTGGGCGACGGCTGGACCGCCATCACCAAGGACCGCAAGCTCTCGGCCCAGTGGGAACACACCCTGGTGGTGACCGCGACCGGCTACGAGATCTTCACCCTGCGCAAGGACGACACCATCCCGCGCACCTCGGCCTGACCGCACTCCCACAGGCCACCCCCACGACAGGAACGTGACGCGATGCCCCAGGTGGACCCCGAGTTGTTCGACCGCGGCCAGTTCCAGGCGGAACTGGCCCTCAAGGCGAGCCCCATCGCCGCCTTCAAGAAAGCCATCCGCCAGGCCGGCGAGGTGCTCGACAAGCGTTTCCGCAGTGGCAGCGAAATCCGCCCGCTGATCGAGGCCCGCGCCTGGCTCGTCGACAACATCCTGCAACAGGCCTGGAACCAGTTCGACTGGGGCGACCAGAGCGGCATCGCCCTGGTCGCGGTGGGTGGTTACGGGCGCGGTGAGCTGCACCCGCATTCGGACATCGACCTGCTGATCCTGCTGGGTGCTGCCGAACACGAGCAGTATCGCGATGCCATCGAGCGGTTTCTCACCCTGCTGTGGGACATCGGCCTGGAAGTGGGCCAGAGCGTGCGCACCGTCGACGAGTGCGCCGAGCAGGCCCGTGCCGACCTGACGGTCATCACCAACCTGATGGAAAGCCGCACCGTTGCCGGCCCCGAGGCCCTGCGCCAGCGCATGCTGGAGGTGACCAGCACTGCGCACATGTGGCCGAGCAAGGACTTCTTCCTGGCCAAGCGAGCCGAACTCAAGGCCCGCCACCACAAGTACAACGACACCGAGTACAACCTCGAACCCAATGTGAAAGGTTCACCCGGCGGCCTGCGCGACATCCAGACAGTGCTGTGGGTGGCCCGCCGCCAGTACGGCACCCTCAACCTGCACGCACTGGCCGGCGAAGGTTTCCTGCTGGAAAGCGAGAACGAGCTGCTGGCCTCGTCCCAGGACTTCCTGTGGAGGGTGCGCTACGCCTTGCACATGCTGGCCGGGCGCGCCGAGGACCGCCTGCTGTTCGACCACCAGCGCAGCATCGCCGCGCTGCTGGGCTACAGCGACGACAACCCCAAGCGGGCGATCGAGCAGTTCATGCAGCAGTACTACCGGGTGGTAATGAGCATCAGCCAGCTGTGCGACCTGATCATCCAGCACTTCGAGGAGGTCATCCTCGCCGATGACGACAGCGGCACCACCCAGCCGCTGAACGCGCGCTTCCGCCTGCATGACGGCTACATAGAAGCGGCCAGGCCGAACGTGTTCAAGCGCACGCCGTTCGCCATGCTGGAAATCTTCGTGCTGATGGCCCAGCACCCCGAGATCAAGGGCGTACGCGCCGATACCGTGCGGCTGCTGCGCGAGCACCGGCACCTGATCGACGATACCTTCCGCACCGATATTCGCAACACCAGCCTGTTCATCGAGCTGTTCAAGTGCGAAATCGGCATCCACCGCAACCTGCGGCGGATGAACCGCTACGGCATCCTCGGCCGCTACCTGCCGGAGTTCGGCCTGATCGTCGGGCAGATGCAGCACGACCTGTTCCACATCTATACGGTCGATGCGCACACCCTCAACCTCATCAAGCACCTGCGCAAGCTGCAATACACGCCGGTGTCCGAGAAATTCCCGCTGGCCAGCAAGCTCATGGGCCGCCTGCCCAAGCCCGAGCTGATCTACCTGGCTGGCCTGTATCACGACATCGGCAAGGGCCGCCAGGGCGACCATTCCGAGCTGGGCGCCGTGGATGCGCAGAAGTTCTGCGAGCGCCACCAGTTGCCGGCCTGGGACAGCCGGCTGATTGTCTGGCTGGTGCAGAACCACCTGGTGATGTCGACCACCGCCCAGCGCAAGGACCTGTCCGACCCACAGGTGATCAACGATTTTGCCCTGCACGTGGGCGACGAGACGCGCCTGGACTACCTGTACGTGCTGACCGTGGCCGATATCAACGCCACCAACCCCAGCCTGTGGAACTCGTGGCGCGCCAGCCTGCTGCGCCAGCTGTACACCGAGACCAAGCGCGCCCTGCGCCGTGGCCTGGAAAACCCGCTGGACCGCGAGGAGCAGATTCGCCAGACCCAATCGGCGGCGCTGGATATCCTGGTGCGCGAAGGCACCGACCCGGACGACGTCGAGCAGCTGTGGTCGCAGCTGGGCGATGACTACTTCCTCAAGCACACCGCTGCCGACGTGGCCTGGCACAGTGACGCGATCCTCCAGCAGCCGGCCGATGGCGGGCCGCTGGTGCTGATCAAGGAAACCACCCAGCGCGAGTTCGAGGGTGGCACGCAGATCTTCATCTATGCCCCCGACCAGCACGACTTCTTCGCCGTGACGGTGGCGGCCATGTCGCAGCTGAACCTGAACATTCATGACGCGCGAATCATCACCTCGAGCAGCCAGTTCACCCTCGACACCTACATCGTGCTGGACAACGACGGCGGCTCGATCGGCGACAACCCGCAGCGGGTCAAGCAGATTCGCGACGGCCTGACCGAAGCGCTGCGCAACCCCGAGGACTACCCGACCATCATCCAGCGCCGGGTACCGCGCCAGCTCAAGCACTTCGACTTCCCGCCACAGGTGACCATCCTCAACGATGCCCAGCGGCCGGTGACCATCCTCGAAATCACCGCGCCCGACCGCCCAGGCCTGCTGGCCCGGCTGGGGCGGATCTTCCTGGAGTTCGACCTGTCGCTGCAGAACGCCAAGATCGCCACCCTTGGCGAGCGGGTGGAAGACGTGTTCTTCATCACCGATGCCGACAACCAGCCGCTGTCCGACCCACAGCTGTGCAGCCGACTGCAGGAGGCCATCGTCCAGCAGCTGCAGGCCGGCCAGGCCAGCGATGCCAGCCCCACCCGCGTGACCTTTTAACGACTAGACGATTGACGAGACCTTGCGCCGATGAACCATGCCTTGACCCAGCTTCAGCCCTACCCGTTCGAGAAACTCCGCGCCCTGCTGGGCAGCGTTGCACCTGCGGCGGACAAGCGCGCCATCGCCCTGTCGATCGGTGAGCCGAAGCACGAATCGCCGGCGTTCGTCGCCCAGGCCATGGCCGACAACCTCGACAAGCTGGCGGTGTACCCGAGCACCATCGGCCTGCCCGCCCTGCGCCAGGCCATCGGCCAGTGGTGCGAGCGGCGCTTCGGCGTACCGGCCGGATGGCTGGATGCCGACCGCCACATCCTGCCGGTCAACGGTACCCGTGAAGCGCTGTTCGCCTTCACCCAGGCCGTGGTCAACCGCGCCGATGACGGCCTGGTGGTCAGCCCCAACCCGTTCTACCAGATCTACGAAGGCGCAGCGCTGCTGGCCGGTGCCACCCCGCACTACCTGCCGTGCCTGGAAAGCAACGGTTTCAACCCCGACTTCGACGCCGTGCCGGCTGAAGTGTGGAAGCGTTGCCAGATCCTGTTCCTGTGCTCGCCGGGCAACCCCACCGGCGCACTGGTGCCGATGGACACCCTGAAGAAGCTGATTGCCCTGGCCGACGAGCACGACTTCGTGATTGCCGCCGACGAGTGCTACAGCGAGCTGTACTTCGACGAGGATGCCCCGCCACCAGGCCTGCTGACTGCCTGTGCGGAACTGGGCCGCAGCGACTTCAAGCGCTGCGTGGTATTCCACAGCCTGTCCAAGCGCTCCAACCTGCCGGGCCTGCGCTCGGGCTTCGTCGCCGGTGACGCCGAGATCATCAAGCCGTTCCTGCTGTACCGTACCTACCACGGCTGCGCCATGCCGGTACAAACCCAGCTGGCCAGCATCGCTGCCTGGCAGGACGAGGCGCATGTGCGCGAGAACCGCGACCAGTACCGCGCCAAGTACGATGCCGTGCTGGATATCCTGCAACCGGTGCTGGATGTGCAACGCCCGGATGGCAGCTTCTACCTGTGGGCCAAGGTGCCCGGCGGCGATGCCGAGTTCACCCGCGACCTGTTCGAGGCCCAGCATGTGACGGTGGTGCCGGGGTCGTACCTGTCGCGCGAAGTGGATGGCGTGAACCCGGGCGCCGGGCGTGTGCGCATGGCACTGGTTGCACCGCTGGCCGAGTGCATCGAGGCGGCGGAGCGGATTCGCGCATTCCTGCAGAACCGCTGACCGCCCATTCGCGGGCATGCCCGCTCCCACACATACAGCACAAGCCGAGAAAGCGGTGCAGTACCTGTGGGAGCGGGCAAGCCCGCGAAGGGCCGCATAGCGGTCCCCTGCAATCTACTTGACTGCCCCCAGGTTCGCTTCACTCATATCCAGCTCACCCAGCACCTGCCGCACCACTTCATCCCCCACCAGATGCTGGCGATGCAGTTCATACAGCTCCAGCCGCTGCGCCCGCAGCGCCCGCAAGCGCAAACGCCGCTCCAGCAGGTCCATCTGCTCGGCCAGCGCCTTGGCTTCGGCGCTGTCGTTGTAGCTGTCCAGCTCATCGCGGTATTCCGCCATCAAGCGCGCCTTCAACTCGGTCGCCAGGGTCGCCTGCGCGGCATCCTGCGGCGCATTGCTGTCGATCACTTCCTCTGCCTCCAGCGCATGGATCGCCGCCTCGGCCGTGCGTCGCCAGGCCTCCTGCACTTCCTGGTGCAAGCGCTCGTCCGGGCTCTTGGTCACCCCGCGCAGCAACAGCGGCAGCGCGATACAAGCACTGATCAACGACAGCAGGATCACCCCGGCCGCAATGAAGATCAGCAGGTCACGCTCCGGGAAGGCCTTGCCTGCTCCCATCAGCAATGGGATCGACATCACGCCAGCCAGGGTGACCGCACCGCGCACACCACCCAGGGTCAGCAACCAGCAGGAGCGCGCCGTAGGCATCAGCACCAGCGCCGGCTTGCCGCGCCAGCGGCGTACCACACCGATCGAGCGCCAGATGCTCTGAACCCAGATGAACCGCAGCAAGATCAGCGCCACAAAGATCGCCACCACGTCCAGGCAGCGCCAGGCCAGGGTCGGCCAGACGGTGGGTTCATGGCTGACCACGGCCTTGATGATGTCCGGCAACTGCAAGCCCAGCAGCAGGAAGATCAGGCCGTTGAAAGCGAACTCCAGCAGCGACCACACGCTGCGGTTGAGCAGGCGCGTGCTGGTCTGCCGTGGCAGCAGGTCGAGCCAGCTCTGCATCATGCCAGCCGCTACCGCCGAAAGGATGCCCGACACGCCCAGGCGCTCGGCCAGCACGTAGGCTGCGAACGGCAGCAGCAACATGAACACCACGTGGGTGGCCGGGTCGTCCCAGCCGCGGGCGATCATCCAGGCACGCAGGCGGCCGATCAGCCAGCTCAGGGCCACGCCCACCGCCAGGCCGCCCAGGGCGACCAGTACGAAGCTGAAGCTTGCGTCGGTCAGCGAGAACACCCCGGTGATCGCCGCCGCCAGGGCGAACTTGAAGGTCACCAGGCCCGAGGCATCGTTCATCAGGGCCTCGCCCTGGAGCATGTGCATCAGCGGGGTGGGCAGGCGGTCCTGGGTAATGGCCGAAACCGCCACGGCGTCGGTTGGCGACAACACTGCGGCCAGGGCGAAGGCCACGGGCAGCGGGATGCTCGGCAGCAGCCAGTGAATGAAGTAACCGGCCCCGACCACGGTAAACAGCACCAGCCCCACGGCCAGCGCCACCACCGGCCCACGAATGCGCCACAACTCGCGCTTGGGAATGCGCCAGCCGTCGGCGAACAGCAACGGCGGCAGGAACAGGAACAGGAACAGCTCGGGGTCCAGTGCCACATGCAGGCCCAGTGTCGGCCACGCAAGCAAGGCGCCGGCGGCGATCTGTACCAGCGGCAAGGGCAGCGGAATCATGCGGCCGACCAGCTTCGAAACGCTGACCAGCGTCAGCAGGATGAGGACGGTGTAGGCGGACTGCATCCGGGAAAGCTTCCTTTGTGAACCAGAAACGACAACAGGGCGAAACATCGCCATTGAAACAATATGTTAGCGGCGATGTGGGATTCGGGGCCGCTGCACGATAGTCGCAGGGGGCGGATGAATATGTAACATGATGATACTTGGGGCTGATGGCGGCGTAGGGTCGAGGTCGTATCGGCTTGGAGGCGCATGCCTTGAGTGCTATGGGGCTGCTGAGATCGAGCGCCGCCCGCGCGGCGCATCGCCGGCAAGCCGGCTCCCACATCTGTTTCGGGCCAGTCTCTTCTGTGAAATTACCGCTGCCCGCCCTGTTTGTTCCCTTCGATATTGAAGGTATCGCTTCTGCTTCTCACCAAAATTCAGTCATGCACTAAGGGTTCGCGCGGCTGAGGTGCAGGAATAACTGGCCCGAAACAGATGTGGGAGCCGGCTTGCCGGCGATGCGCCGCGCGGGCGGCGCTCGGTCTCCGACACACTGCAAGACCCAAGACATGCACACCCGTGGCGCTCACAGGATCGTTCCCGCATAATCCCGCGACTGAAATCGGAAAACGGAGAGATTGGGGCAGCCTGTGATCCCCAATGCACACAATGACCTACACGCTCTACGGCATCAAAGCCTGTGACACCATGAAAAAGGCACGTACCTGGCTCGAAGACCAGGCCATCACCTACGAATTCCACGACTACAAGGCCCAAGGCATCGACCGCGACAGCCTGAACCGCTGGTGCGACGAACACGGCTGGGAAGTCATCCTCAACCGTGCCGGCACCACCTTCCGCAAGCTGGACGACGCCAGCAAGGCCGACCTCGACCAGGCCAAGGCCGTCGAGCTGATGCTGGCCCAGCCGTCGATGATCAAGCGCCCGGTGCTCGACCTTGGCGCGCGTACCCTGGTCGGCTTCAAGCCCGACCTGTACGCCGCTGCCCTGGCCTGAGCCCCTACCCTATTTCGCACGAGGTAATCACATGTCCAATACCCTGTTCAGCCTGGCCTTCGGTGTCGGCTCCCAGAACCGCCAGGGCGCCTGGCTGGAAGTGTTCTACGCACAACCGCTGCTCAACCCGAGCGCCGAACTGGTCGCTGCAGTAGCCCCTGTTCTCGGTTACCAAGGTGGCAACCAGGCCATCGCCTTCAGCAACGCCCAGGCCGCGCAACTGGCCGAAGCCGTGAAAGGCGTTGATGCCGCCCAGGCCGCCCTGCTGACCCGCCTGGCCGAAAGCCACAAGCCGCTGGTCGCCACCCTGCTGGCCGAAGACGCCGCGCTGACCTCGACCCCAGAGGCCTACCTCAAGCTGCACCTGCTGTCGCACCGCCTGGTCAAGCCGCACGGCGTGAGCCTGGCCGGCATCTTCCCGCTGCTGCCGAACGTGGCCTGGACCAACCAGGGCGCGGTCGACCTGGCCGAACTCGCCGAACTGCAACTGGAAGCACGCCTGAAGGGCGAGCTGCTGGAAGTGTTCTCGGTGGACAAGTTCCCGAAAATGACCGACTACGTGGTCCCGGCCGGCGTGCGTATCGCCGACACCGCCCGCGTGCGCCTGGGCGCCTACATCGGCGAAGGCACCACCATCATGCACGAAGGCTTCGTCAACTTTAACGCTGGCACCGAAGGCCCGGGCATGATCGAAGGCCGCGTTTCCGCTGGCGTATTCGTCGGCAAGGGCTCGGACCTGGGCGGCGGCTGCTCGACCATGGGCACCCTGTCCGGTGGCGGCAACATCGTCATCAAGGTTGGCGAAGGCTGCCTGATCGGCGCCAACGCCGGTATCGGCATTCCGCTGGGCGACCGCAACACCGTCGAAGCCGGCCTGTACATCACCGCCGGTACCAAGGTGAACCTGCTGGACGAGAACAACCAGCTGGTCAAAGTGGTCAAGGCCCGCGACCTGGCCGGCCAGACCGACCTGCTGTTCCGTCGCAACTCGCTGAACGGCGCGGTGGAGTGCAAGACCCACAAGTCGGCCATCGAGCTGAACGAGGCGCTGCACGCGCACAACTGAGAGCCCTTCAACCGCTGCCGGAGCTAGCTTGCTCGCGAACAGCGGATTCTCAGCGTTTGAAATGTTAAGATCGGGTCTGGCACCACGCCAGACCCGATTTTCATTCCAGGCCCCGCGACCATGTTTCAGCCCTCCCCCTGGCGTGCCGATTTTCCCGCCATCGCCGCCCTGCAACGGCAGCACCAGACCTACCTGGACAACGCCGCCACCACCCAGAAGCCGCAAGCCCTGCTCGATGCCCTGAGCCATTACTACGGCCATGGCGCAGCCAACGTGCACCGTGCCCAGCACTTGCCCGGCGCACTGGCGACTCAGGCCTTCGAAACCAGCCGCGACAAGGTTGCCGCCTGGCTCAATGCGGCAGACTCGCGGCAGATCATCTTCACCCACGGTGCCACTTCGGCGCTGAACCTGCTGGCCTATGGCCTGGAACACCGCTTCGAGGCCGGTGACGAAATTGCCGTCAGTGCCCTGGAGCACCATGCCAACCTGCTGCCCTGGCAACAGCTGGCGCGCCGGCGCAACCTGCGCCTGGTGGTGCTGCCGCTGGATGCCCATGGCCGCATCGACCTGGACCAGGCGCTGCAACTGATCGGCCCGCGCACCCGGGTGCTGGCGGTGAGCCAGCTGTCCAACGTGCTGGGTACCTGGCAGCCGTTGCCGGCGCTGCTGGCCCATGCCCGCGCCCAAGGCGCGCTGACCGTGGTCGACGGTGCCCAGGGCGTGGTGCATGGCCGCCATGATGTGCAGCAGCTTGGCTGCGACTTCTATGTGTTCTCCAGCCACAAGCTATACGGCCCGGAAGGCGTCGGTGTGCTGTACGGCCGCAGCCAGGCGCTGGAACTGCTGCACCACTGGCAGTTCGGTGGCGAGATGGTGCAACTGGCCGAATACCACAGCGCCAGCTTCCGCCCGGCGCCGCTGGGGTTCGAGGCAGGCACGCCGCCGATCGCCGGGGTGATCGGCCTGGGTGCAACCCTGGACTACCTGGCCAGCCTCGATGCCCAGGCGCTCGAAGCCCATGAAACCAGCCTGCACCAGTACCTGCTGCGTGGCCTGGCGGACCGCGATGGCGTGCGCATCCTGGGCACGCCACAGGCGGCCCTTGCCAGTTTTGTCATCGACGGCGTGCATAACGCCGACATCGCCCACCTGCTGACCGAGCAAGGCATTGCCGTGCGTGCCGGGCACCACTGCGCCATGCCGCTGCTGCAGGGCCTGGGCCTGGAGGGCGCGATCCGCGTGTCATTGGGGCTGTATAACGACAGCGATGACTTGCAGCGTTTCTTCGCGGCGCTGGATCAAGGCCTGGAGCTGTTGCGATGACCCTGCCGGATCAGGCGCGCCAGGCGCTGGAAGCTTTCGAGCAGGGCAAGGGCTGGGAACAGCGTGCGCGGCTGTTGATGCAGTGGGGCGACCGGCTGGAACCGCTGGCTGACACTGAAAAGACCGAGGCCAACCGGGTGCATGGCTGCGAAAGCCTGGTATGGCTGGTGGCCGAGCAGGTCGAGGGCTTGTGGCGGTTCAAGGCCAGCAGCGATGCACGCCTGTTGCGTGGGCTGCTGGCGTTGTTGCTGGTGCGGGTGCAGGGATTGGCCAGTGAAGAACTCGCCGGGCTCGATCTGCGTGAGTGGTTCACTCAGCTGGGCCTGGAGCGCCAGCTTTCGCCGTCGCGCAGCAATGGGCTGCATGCGGTGTTGCAGCGGATGGCGGAGCTGGCGTCCAACCGTTGAATCGGTGCTGGCCTCTTCGCGGGCTCGCCCGCTCCCACAGGACCTTCACCTTTCTGGAGAGAGATGCAGTACCTGTGGGAGCGGGCAAGCCCGCGAAGAAGCCCACGCGGTCTATTCAGGCTTGACCCGCTCCGAAGGCCGCCGCGCCCCCGCTACCAGTTTTTCCACCGCCTTGCTCGCCGCCACCATGCCAAAGGTCGCGGTCACCATCATCACCGCGCCAAAGCCTCCCGCGCAGTCCAACCGCACGCCCTCACCCACGAAGCTTTTCTGCAGGCAAACGCTGCCATCGCCCTTGGGGTAGCGCAGCTGTTCGCTGGAGAACACGCATGGCACGCCATAGTTGCGGCTGACATTGCGCGAGAAGTTGTAGTCGCGACGCAGGGTGGAACGCACCCGCGAGGCCAGCGGGTCGTTGAAGGTCTTGTTCAGGTCGGCGATCTGGATCTGTGTCGGGTCGATCTGCCCACCGGCGCCACCCGTGGTGACGATGGCGATCTTGCGCCGCCGGCACCAGGCAATCAGCGCCGCCTTGGCCATGACGCTGTCGATGCAGTCGATCACGCAGTCGAGGTTCTCGGTAATGTACTCGACCATGGTGTCGCGGGTGACGAAGTCGGCCACTGCATGCACCGTGCACGCCGGGTTGATCGCCCGCAGGCGCTCGGCCATGACCTCGACCTTGGGCCGCCCCACCTGCCCATCCAGCGCATGGGCCTGGCGGTTGGTGTTGCTGACGCACACGTCGTCGAGGTCGAACAGGGTGATCTCGCCCACGCCACTGCGGGCCAGCGCTTCCGCCGCCCACGAGCCTACTCCGCCAATACCGACCACGGCCACATGGGCCTGGCCCAGACGGTGCAACCCCTGGTCGCCATACAGCCGGGCAACGCCGGCGAAGCGTGGATCTTCTGTGCTCATGTTCATACCCCAAAAAACCGGCGCGCATTATATGCCAGCGGGCCCATGACCTGCATCGTTAGGAAAGAGACTATCAACCCTGCTTTAATGTCCTATCACTTCGACACATATGGACGACAATGTCTTCACGTAAATTCGGCCTGAACCTGGTCGTGGTCCTGGCCATCGCCGCGTTGTTTACCGGGTTCTGGGCGCTGATCAACCGCCCGGTCTCCGCCCCCGCCTGGCCAGAACAGATCTCTGGTTTCTCGTATTCACCGTTCCGTCTGGGCGAAAGCCCGCAGAAGGGCCAGTACCCCAGTGACGACGAGATGCGCCAGGACCTGGAGCAGTTGAGCAAACTGACCGACAGCATCCGGATCTACACCGTGGAGGGCACCCAGGCGGATATCCCGCGCCTGGCCGAGGAATTCGGCCTGCGGGTGACGCTGGGCATCTGGATCAGCCCGGACCTGGAGCGCAACGAACGCGAAATCGCCACGGCCATCCAGCTGGCCAACACCTCGCGCAGCGTGGTGCGGGTTGTGGTCGGTAACGAGGCACTGTTCCGCGAAGAAGTCACCCCGGAAAACCTGATCAAGTACCTGGACCGGGTACGCGCAGCGGTCAAGGTGCCGGTGACCACCAGTGAGCAGTGGCACATCTGGAAGGAAAACCCGCAGCTGGCCAAGCACGTCGACCTGATTGCCGCGCACATCCTGCCGTACTGGGAGTTCGTGCCGATGAAGGATTCGGTCGAGTTCGTGCTCGACCGCGCCCGCGAACTGAAGCACCAGTTCCCGCGCAAACCCCTGCTGCTGTCGGAAGTCGGCTGGCCGAGCAACGGCCGCATGCGCGGCGGCGCCGATGCCACCCAGGCCGACCAGGCCATCTACCTGCGTACCCTGGTCAACACCCTCAACCGCCGTGGTTACAATTACTTCGTCATCGAGGCCTACGACCAGCCGTGGAAGGCCAGTGACGAAGGCTCGGTCGGCGCCTACTGGGGCGTGTACAACGCCGAACGCCAGCAAAAATTCAACTTTGACGGCCCGGTGGTGGCGATCCCGCAATGGCGCGCCCTGGCGGTGGCCTCGGTGGTGCTGGCGATGATTGCCCTGATGGTGCTGTTCATCGACGGTTCGGCCCTGCGCCAGCGCGGCCGCACCTTCCTGACCTTCATCACCTTCCTGTGCGGGTCGGTGCTGGTATGGATCGCCTACGACTACAGCCAGCAATACAGCACCTGGTTCAGCCTGACCGTGGGCGTGCTGCTGGCCCTCGGCGCGCTGGGCGTGTTCATCGTGCTGCTGACCGAGGCCCACGAACTGGCCGAGGCGGTATGGATACACAAGCGCCGGCGCGAATTCCTGCCGGTGCAGGCCGACAGCGCCTACCGGCCCAAGGTATCGGTGCATGTGCCGTGCTACAACGAGCCGCCGGAAATGGTCAAACAGACCCTCGATGCCCTGGCCGCGCTGGACTACCCCGACTACGAAGTGCTGGTGATCGACAACAACACCAAGGACCCGGCCGTGTGGGAGCCGCTCAAGGCCCATTGCGAGAAGCTCGGCGAGCGCTTCAGGTTCTTCCACGTCGCGCCCCTGGCCGGTTTCAAGGGCGGCGCGCTGAACTACCTGATCCCGCACACCGCCAAGGATGCCGAAGTGATCGCGGTGATCGACTCGGACTACTGCGTCGACCGCAACTGGCTCAAGCACATGGTGCCGCACTTCGCCGACCCGAAGATTGCCGTGGTGCAGTCGCCGCAGGACTACCGCGACCAGCACGAAAGCGCCTTCAAGAAGCTTTGCTACAGCGAGTACAAGGGTTTCTTCCACATCGGCATGGTCACCCGCAACGACCGTGACGCGATCATCCAGCACGGCACCATGACCATGACCCGGCGCAGCGTGCTGGAAGAGCTGGGCTGGGCCGAGTGGTGCATCTGCGAGGACGCCGAACTGGGCTTGCGGGTATTCGAGAAGGGCCTGTCGGCCGCCTATGCCCACAACAGCTACGGCAAGGGCCTGATGCCCGACACCTTCATCGACTTCAAGAAGCAACGCTTCCGCTGGGCCTATGGCGCCATCCAGATCATCAAGCACCACGCCAGCGCCCTGCTGCGCGGCAAGGGCAGCGAGCTGACCCGCGGCCAGCGCTACCACTTCCTGGCCGGCTGGCTGCCATGGATCGCCGATGGCATGAACATCTTCTTCACCATCGGCGCGCTGCTGTGGTCGGCGGCGATGATCATCGTGCCGCACCGGGTCGACCCGCCGCTGATGATCTTTGCCATTCCGCCGCTGGCACTGTTCTTCTTCAAGGTCGGCAAGATCATCTTCCTCTACCGTCGCGCGGTAGGGGTGAACCTGAAGGATGCCTTTGCTGCGGCGCTGGCCGGGCTGGCGCTGTCGCATACCATTGCCAAGGCGGTGCTGTACGGGTTCTTCACCAGCAGCATGCCGTTCTTCCGCACACCGAAGAACGCCGACAGCCACGGGCTGCTGGTGGCGATTTCCGAGGCGCGAGAAGAGCTGTTCATCATGTTGCTGCTGTGGGGCGCAGCGCTGGGCATCTACCTGGTACAGGGGCTGCCGAGCTCGGACATGCGCTTCTGGGTGGCGATGTTGCTGGTGCAGTCGTTGCCTTATGTGGCGGCACTGGTGATGGCGTTCCTGTCTTCGCTGCCCAAGCCAGGGGAAAAGGCCGTCGAGGCGCAGCAGGCTTAAGAATGCCGGGGGCGCTTTGCGCCCCTATCGCGACACAAGGCCGCTCCCACAGGTATTGCACACGCCTGATGGGCTGTGGTGATCCTGTGGGAGCGGCCTTGTGTCGCGATAGGGCCGCAAAGCGGCCCCAATGGCCCATCGGTTTGATATAAGATAACGCCCCTCAGATTTCCCCGCCTTGCCTTGCCCCGGAGTCCCCCATGACGGCCCCTGCCGAGCTCTCGCCTACCCTTCAACTGGCCTGCGACCTGATCCGCCGCCCCTCGGTCACCCCCGTCGACGCCGACTGCCAGGCGCAGATGATGAACCGCCTGGGCGCCGTGGGCTTCCAGCTCGAGCCGATGCGCTTCGAGGACGTCGACAACTTCTGGGCCACCCACGGCAGCCAGGATGGCCCGGTGCTGTGCTTTGCCGGCCACACCGATGTGGTACCCACCGGCCCGGTGCAGCAATGGCAGCATGAGCCGTTCGAAGCGCTGATCGACGCCGACGGCATGCTCTGCGGCCGTGGCGCCGCCGACATGAAAGGCAGCCTGGCCTCAATGGTGATTGCCAGCGAGCGCTTCGTACAGGACTACCCGGACCACCGCGGCAAGGTCGCCTTCCTGATCACCAGCGACGAGGAAGGCCCGGCCCACCATGGCACCAAGGCTGTGGTCGAGCGCCTGAAAGCACGCAACGAGCGCCTGGACTGGTGCATCGTCGGCGAACCCTCCAGCACCACCCTGCTGGGTGACGTGGTCAAGAACGGCCGCCGTGGCTCGCTGGGCGCCAAGCTGACCGTGCGCGGCAAGCAGGGCCATGTGGCCTACCCGCACCTCGCGCGCAACCCAATCCACCTGGCCGCACCGGCCCTGGCGGAACTGGCGGCCGAGCACTGGGATGAAGGCAATGCGTTCTTCCCGCCGACCAGCTTCCAGATCTCCAATCTCAACTCCGGCACCGGCGCCACCAACGTGGTTCCGGGCGAGCTGACCGCACTGTTCAACTTCCGCTTCTCCACCGAGTCCACCGTCGAAGGCCTGCAGGCGCGGGTGTCGGCGATCCTCGACAAGCATGAACTGGACTGGTCGATCGACTGGGCACTGTCGGGTCTGCCGTTCCTCACCGAACCGGGCGAACTGCTGGACGCCGTCTCGGCCAGCATCAAAGGCGTCACCGGCCGCGACACCCAGCCGTCCACCAGCGGTGGTACTTCCGATGGCCGCTTCATCGCCACCATGGGCACCCAGGTGGTCGAGCTCGGCCCGGTCAACGCCACCATCCACCAGGTGGATGAACGGATCCTGGCCAGCGACCTCGACCTGCTGACCGAAATCTATTACCAGACCCTGGTCCGGTTGCTCGCCTGATGCTCGCCTGCCCTCTTTGCCAGGCACCGCTGAGCCGGCTCGACAACGGTGTGGTGTGCCCAGCCGGCCACCGTTTCGACCGCGCCCGCCAGGGTTACCTGAACCTGCTGCCGGTGCAGCACAAGAACAGCCGCGACCCGGGTGACAACCAGGCCATGGTCGAAGCCCGCCGCGATTTCCTCGACGCCGGCCACTACGCGCCGGTGGCGCGCCGCCTGGCCGAGCTGGCCGCCGAGCGCCAGCCCGGTGCCTGGCTGGACATCGGCTGTGGCGAGGGTTACTACACCGCGCAGATCGCCCAGGCCCTGCCGGCTGCCGACGGCTACGCCCTGGACATCTCCCGTGAGGCGGTCAAGCGTGCCTGTCGCCGCGCGCCCGAGGTTACCTGGATGGTCGCCAGCATGGCCCGCGTGCCGCTGGCCGACGCCAGCTGCCAGTTCATCGCCAGCGTGTTCAGCCCGCTGGACTGGGCCGAGGCCAAACGCCTGCTCAGCCCCGGCGGCGGCCTGATGCGGGTCGGCCCCACCAGCGGCCACCTGATGGAGCTGCGCGAAGTGCTCTACGATGAAGTACGCCCTTACGCCGACGACAAACACCTGGCCCTGGTCCCCGAAGGCATGGCACATGCCCACAGCGAAACCCTGGAGTTCCGCCTGAGCCTGGCCGCGCCCAAGGCCCGCGCCGACCTGCTGGCCATGACCCCGCACGGCTGGCGTGCCAGTGCCGAAAAGCGTGCCCGGGTGATCGACCAGCCCGAGCCGTTCGAGGTCACGGTTTCCATGCGTTATGACTATTTCGTGCGCCAAGACTGAGCACACCCGGAGCCCTTATGCGCCAACCTGATATCGAGATCTACCTGAAGGACGCCGACGTCGACCACAAGCAGATTGCCGAGTGGCTCGCCCAGGCAATTGGCCCATGCAGCGAATGGAAGCAGAAAGGCCATACCTTCAAATGCCAGGCCGGTAACATTCCGGTCACCTGGTTACCCAAGGCTGTAGGGAAATGGAACAGCCTGTACCTGGAAAGCGACCAGACGCCGTGGGCCGATGACGTTGCCTGCGCCCGCGCCGCATTCGCCGCACTGGGCGTGGAAGTGCGCTGCGCGCCAGGTGGCTGGGTGGAGGAAGATGGGGAAGAAGATGCCGACCGCTGGGTCCGCATCAGCGCCGACGGTGAAGAGGAAATCACCTGGCGTACCTGAATGCACTGCATTCTTTGTGGGAGCCCGGCTTGCCGGCGATGCAGGCAACACGGTGCCTGGCACCGGCTTCGCCGGTGATCGCCGGCAAGCCAGCTCCCACAACAAGCCTTACAGCATGAGGCTCAGAGGCCTACCACGTCCTCGGCTTGCAGGCCTTTCTGGCCCTGCACGCAGGCGTATTCCACCCGCTGTCCTTCGACCAGGGTACGATGCCCCTCACCGCGGATCGCCCGATAGTGGACGAATACATCCGCACCACCTTCGCGCTGAATGAAGCCATAACCCTTGGCATCGTTGAACCACTTTACATTCCCAGTCTCACGAGACGACATCTGAACTACTCCGGATTTTTATTGTGAAGATCGCCTTGCAGACACAGAGTCCCTCCCTGTGTCGACGCCGCTTGCGCAAATATCTTGCAAGTGGCAGGCCGAGTATATGACACAGAACAAAAAAATTTGATGACCGTCGCGCCGTTCGGCGATTTTTGCTGAACTTGCGCGGATACGGCAGACTAATTGGCTGGATACCCACCTGAAAATCACACCCAGGGCACACACCCCATGACCCGTTCCCCCCTGCGCCGCCTGATCTTCGGCGCCCTGCGTCGCCTGTTGTACCTGTGGGTGCGCTCCGAGACCATCAACCAGTCCTCCCTCACCCTCAAGCTCGACCGCAGCCGCCCGGTGTTCTATGCCCTGCCCTCGCCCGCGCTCACCGACCTGGCCGTGCTCGACCATGAATGCACCAAGGCAGGCCTGCCGCGCCCGGTGCTGCCGGTGGCGGTTGGCCCGCTGCAGGAACCGGCGGCATTCTTCTACCTGACCCCGGACCCGGACTGGCTCGGCCGCCATGACAAGCGCGGCGCCCCGCCTACCCTGGAGCGCCTGGTCGCCGCCGTCAGCCAGCATGCCGAAGAGGATGCGCAGATCATTCCGGTCAGTGTGTTCTGGGGCCAGACCCCGGCGAGTGAATCCAGCCCGTGGAAGTTGCTGTTCGCCGACAGTTGGGCGGTTACCGGGCGCCTGCGCCGGCTGCTGACCGTGCTGATCCTCGGGCGCAAGACCCGGGTGCAGTTCTCCGCACCCATCCACCTGCGCGAACTGGTACAGCACAACAAGGGCCACGAGCGCACCGTGCGCATGGCCCAGCGCCTGATGCGCGTGCACTTTCGCAACCTCAAGACCGCCGTCATCGGCCCGGACATCTCGCACCGGCGCAACCTGGTCAAGGGCCTGATCCACGCGCCCCAGGTGCGCCAGGCCATCGTCGATGAGGCGCAGCGCGAAAACCTGCCGCTGGCCAAGGCCGAAGCCCAGGCTCTGCGCTATGGCAACGAGATTGCCTCGGACTACACCTACACCGCCATCCGCTTCCTCGAAGTGGTGCTGAGCTGGTTCTGGAACAAGATCTACGACGGCATCAAGGTCAACCACATCGAGCAGGTACAAGGCATCGCCCCCGGCCACGAAGTGATCTATGTGCCGTGCCACCGCAGCCATATCGACTACCTGCTGCTGTCGTACCTGCTGTTCCGCAACGGCCTGACACCGCCGCACGTGGCCGCGGGCATCAACCTCAACATGCCGCTGGTGGGTAACCTGCTGCGCCGTGGCGGCGCCTTCTTCATGCGCCGCACGTTCAAGGGCAACCCGCTGTACACCGCGGTGTTCAACGAGTACCTGCACACCCTGTACACCAAGGGCTTCCCGGTCGAGTACTTCGTCGAAGGCGGCCGCTCGCGCACCGGGCGCATGCTGCAGCCGCGCACCGGGATGCTGGCCATTACCCTGCGCAGCTTCCTGCGTTCGTCGCGCACGCCGATCGTGTTCGTGCCGGTGTACATCGGCTACGAGCGCGTGCTCGAAGGCCGCACCTACCTGGGCGAGCTGCGCGGTGCCAGCAAGAAGAAAGAGTCGATCTTCGATATCTTCAAGGTGTTCGGCGCCCTCAAGCAGCGCTTTGGCCAGGTATACGTGAACTTCGGCGAGCCGATCCGCCTGGCCGGCTTCCTCGACCAGCAACAACCCGGCTGGCGTGAACAGGACCACGGCCCGCAGTACCGCCCGGCCTGGCTCAATGCCGCCACCACCCGCCTGGGCGAAACCGTGGCCCGCCACCTCAACGAGGCGGCCGCGATCAACCCGGTCAACCTGGTGGCCCTGGCGCTGCTGTCCACCAGCCGCCTGGCCCTGGACGAGCGCGCCCTGACCCGCGTGCTCGACCTGTACCTGGCCTTGCTGCGCCAGGTGCCCTACTCACCGCACACCACCCTGCCCGACGGCGACGGCCTGGCGCTGATCGAACACGTGCGCGGGATGAACCTGGTGGCCGAGCAGAAGGACGCCATGGGCCGCATCCTGTATCTGGATGAAGGCAACGCGGTACTGATGACCTATTACCGCAACAACGTGCTGCACATCTTCGCCCTGCCGGCGCTGCTGGCCAGCTTCTTCCTCAGCAGTTCGCGCATGAGCCGCGAACTGCTTGGCCAGTATGTGCACGCGCTGTACCCCTACCTGCAGGCCGAACTGTTCCTGCGCTGGACGCCGGAGCAACTGGATGCGGTGATCGACCAGTGGCTGACCGCACTGGTCGAGCAAGGGCTGCTGCGCCAGGACAACGACACCTACATTCGCCCGGCACCCAGCTCGCGGCAGTTCGTGTTGCTGACCCTGCTCGCCCGCACCATCACCCAGACCCTGCAGCGTTTCTACATGGCCACCTCGCTGCTGCTGAACAGCGGCCAGAACAGCCTCAGCGCCGAAGAACTGGAAGACCTGTGCGTGATGATGGCCCAGCGCCTGTCGATCCTGCACGGCCTGAACGCCCCGGAGTTCTTCGACAAGACCCTGTTCCGCCACTTCATCCAGACCCTGCTCGAGCAAGGCGTGCTGCATGCAGATGCCCAGGGCAAGCTGGGTTATCACGACAAGCTCGGCGAGCTGGCCGAGGGCGTGGCCAAGCGCGTGCTGTCGGCGGAACTGCGCCTGTCGATCCGCCAGGTGGCATTACACCGAGATGAGCCTGCGGAGGTTATGCAAAGGTAGTTTTTCAGGCTGCTCTCGGCCCTTGGGAGGGATCAGGATCACGGCGCTACTTCAAGCCCATCCCTCTCAAGGAGCTCCAACATGACTCAAATGAAGACGCTGGACGTTGAAATCGTTTCCTCAGGCGATAACACGCTTGCGCCATCCGGCCTGGTTGAATTGAGGCTGATCGATATCTCGAAGGCAGATGCGCGCTCCATCAGCCTTGCCGAGTTGCGTCTGCGCTGTGGCGGCCTGATGCCGATCAATCTGCCGCTGACTTTTGATACCAGCCTTATCGACCCACGCCGCAGCTATGCCCTCGCCGCGCGCATCGAGATAAACGGCCAGCTGCGCTACATCAACACCAGCCGTCACTCGATAGAACCAGCCACGGTATCGGGTACACAACGGGTAACTGTCGATCTGGTTGCCACCGAAAACGGTCCCCTGCTCAGCGACGACCTCGCTGATTGACTGGCCACCTGTACCCAAGACTGAACCGAGGAAAATCAACATGCTCCCCGCCAACTTCATCGAGATTTGCGGGACCGTGGTGGTCCCGTCGTGCATCCATACAGCTGAAGGCGCACCACACGTTGGCGTACGCGTACAGCTGGGCACGGATGAGAACAAGATCATCCTGGCCACCTGGGGATGCCAGACACTTGGCGCCACAATGCCATTCAGCTTGCTGCTGGACCGCAATAGCCTGCCGGAAGGTGCCAAACCAACGCTGGTGGCCAGTTATGGCGTTGGCGTCAATGAAGAGCCAAATGACTTGAACCTGTCGATGCCACTTGAAATCGACCAGCCTGAGCCAAACCCTCCCATGGTCCTGAGGATCCCCGCCCAGCCTGGCGAGCAAGGTCAGCCACCCCTGTCGCCCGCGATCATCGAGATGAAGAACATCATTGAGATTCCCGAAGAGTTGCTAAAGCGGCAGGCGCTCATGACACTCGGCCTGTATCGGACCCAGGAAGACGGTTACAGCAACAGAAGCTCCAGCTACATTGCCGGTGCCACCCTGTGGCCGACGCAGGCCCCCCTGACGCTTACCACATACCTGGATGGCAACACAGTCAATGACGACGAACCCTTGCTTCTGCGCGTGGCCTACTACGACCCACAGACCATGACCCCATATGCCGGGCGAACGCTGCGCGGCCTGACCCTTCCAAGCATTACCGAACTGGAGCCAATCAGCCTGCGGCCGCCGCGTCGTAGTTGAATATTGCGCTTCGCCTTGCTCTCCCCACTCTTTGTCGCATCTTCATCAAGGACCCACCAGAAGAAATCCGCTAAAGTCCCTGGGGTTGGCCACAAGCCAACGCCAAGGACTTCGGAGATACCATGAAAAAGCTCTTTATGCTGTGTTGCGCATCCTTGCTCGCAGCCTGTTCCAGCCACACCCCGTCCAACCAGGCCAGCCTGGATGGCGAAGTCTTCTACCTGCAGCGCAGCGCCCTGCCACCTGCCGCCACCCTCAGCGTGGAACTGCAGGACGTCTCGCTGATGGACGCCCCGGCGGTGACCCTGGCCCGTCAGGCCGGCCCGGTCAAAGGCAACGTACCGCTGCCGTTCCACCTCACCTACGACCCGGCCCAGGTCAAGCCCGGCCATCGCTATGCGGTAAGCGCGCGCATCGAGCTGGACGGCAAGCTGCTGTTCATCAACACCGAACACCACGGCGTCATGCTCGACGGCAGTGACCCACAGCCCGTGCGGATCAAGGTCGATCCGGTTCGCTGATACCCGTATTCATCTGTCTACAAGGAATGCTTCATGATCCGCACTTCCCTGCGTTTCACCACCCTGTGCGCCGGCCTGCTGCTGTCGGCCAGTGCCCTGGCCCTGTCGCTGGGCGACCTGACCCAGAAAGACGCCACCGGCGGCCTGAAGGATGCCCTGACCCAAGGCGCACAACTGGCCGTCAAGCAGCTGAGCACCCCGGGCGGCTTCAGCAACAACCCGGACGTGCGCATCGAACTGCCAGGCAACCTGGGCAAGGCCGCCAAGGCGATGAAGATGTTCGGCAAGGGTGAACAGGTCGAAGCCCTGGAAACCAGCATGAACAAGGCCGCCGAGGCTGCCGTGCCGCAGGCCCAGGCGATTCTGGTAGATGCCGTGAAGAACATGAGCGTGACCGATGCCAAGGGCATCCTCGGCGGCGGTGACGACTCGGCCACCCAGTACCTGAACAAGAGCAGCCGCGAGCAGATCCGCGCCAAGTTCCTGCCGATCGTCAAGCAGGCTACCGACAAGGTTGGCCTGGCTCAGCAGTACAACAACTTTGCCGGGCAGGCCGTGGCGTTGGGTGTGGTCGATGCCAAGAGCGCCAGCATCGAGAACTACGTGACTGAAAAGGCACTGGATGGCCTGTTCGAGATGATCGGAAAGCAGGAGCAGAGCATTCGCCAGAACCCGGCTGAAGCGGCTACCAGCCTGGCCAAGAAGGTCTTCGGCGCCCTCTGAGGGCCCCCTGGGGGCTGCTTTGCAGCCCATCGCGACACAAGGCCGCTCCTACATAGATCGGCGAATGCAGGACCTTTGTGGGAGCGGCCTTGTGTCGCGATAGGAGGGCAAAGCCCTCCCCTGCGGCCTTCAGCTCTTCTTCACCCTGAACCAAGCCGCATACAACGCCGGCAAGAACAGCAGGGTCAGCACCGTGGCCACGATCAACCCGCCCATGATCGCCACCGCCATCGGCCCGTAGAACACACTGCGCGACAACGGAATCATCGCCAGCACCGCTGCCAGTGCGGTCAGCACGATCGGGCGGAAGCGCCGCACCGTGGCTTCGATGATCGCCTGCCAGCGCTCCAGCCCCGCCGCGATGTCCTGCTCGATCTGGTCCACCAGGATCACCGAGTTGCGCATGATCATCCCCGCCAGGGCAATGGTGCCGAGCATGGCGACAAAGCCGAACGGCTGGCGGAACACCAGCAGGAACAGGGTCACGCCAATCAGCCCCAGCGGCGCGGTGAGGAACACCATCACCGTGCGCGAGAAGCTGCGCAGCTGGATCATCAGCAAGCTCAGCACCACCACCACGAACAGCGGCATGCCGGCATTCACCGACTTCTGCCCGCGCTCGGAGTCCTCGACCGTGCCGCCCACTTCCAGCAAATAGCCATCCGGCAGCTTGGCGCGGATGTCATGCAGAGTCGGCTCGATCTGCTTCACCAGCGTCGCCGGCTGCTCCTTGTCGTAGATATCGGCGCGCACGGTCACCGTCGGCAAGCGGTTACGGTGCCAGATGATGCCTTCCTCGAAGCCGTACTCCAGGGTCGCAACCTGCGACAGCGCCACGCTCTGGCCATTGTCGGTCGGCAGTGCCAGGCTGCCGAGGTTGCCCAGCTCGCTGCGTTCCTGGCGGGTGCCGCGTAGCAGGATCTCGATCAGCTCGTTGTCCTCGCGGTACTGGCTGACCGTGGTGCCGGTCAGCGAGCTTTGCAGGAAGCTCGACAGGTGCGCGGTGCTCACGCCCAGGGCGCGGGCGCGGTCCTGGTCGATCTCGAGGAACACCGCCTTGCTCGGCTCCTCCCAGTCCAGGTGAACGTTCACCACATGCGGGTTCTGGCGCACCTTGTCGGCCACCTCGCGGGCCAGCGCACGGGCCTTCTCGATGTGCTCGCCAGTCACCCGGAACTGCACCGGGTAACCCACGGGCGGACCGTTTTCCAGGCGGGTGACCCGGGCACGCAGGTCGGGGAACTGCTGGTCCATGGTGCTGATCAGCCAGCTGCGCAGGCGCTCGCGGTCCTCCATCGACTTGGCCAGTACCACGAACTGGGCGAAGCTGGCCGCCGGCAGCTGCTGGTCCAGCGGCAGGTAGAAACGCGGCGAACCGGTGCCCACATAGGCCACGTAGTTGTCGATACCCTCCTGCTGCTTGAGCAACGCCTCCAGTTGCTTGACCCGCTCGGCGGTGTTGGCCAGCGAGGCACCCTCGGCCAGTTTCAGGTCGACCATCAACTCCGGGCGCCCGGAGGCCGGGAAGAACTGCTGGGGCACGAAGCGGAACAGCAGGATACTGCCGACAAAGGCGGCAATGGTCAGCAGGATCACCGTCTTGCGCCGCCGCACGCACCACTCCACCACACGCCGTACACGCTGGTAGAACGGTGTGGCGTAAGGGTCTGGCGCGTGGCCATCCTTGCCATGGCGCGCGGCATGCAGCTTGGCCAGGTCCGGCAGCAGGCGCTCGCCCAGGTAAGGCACGAATACCACTGCGGCCACCCAGGAGGTCAGCAAGGCAATGGTCACCACCTGGAAGATCGAACGGGTGTATTCGCCCGTGCTGGAGGCTGCCGTGGCAATGGGCAGGAAGCCCGCCGCCGTGATCAGGGTGCCGGTGAGCATCGGGAAGGCGGTGCTGCTCCAGGCGTAGCTGGCCGCCTTGAGGCGGTCGTAGCCCTGCTCCATCTTGATCGCCATCATCTCCACGGCAATGATCGCATCATCGACCAACAAGCCCAGGGCCAGCACCAGCGCGCCAAGGGAGATCTTGTGCAGGCCGATGCCAAAGTAGTGCATGGCGGCGAAGGTCATGGCCAGCACCAACGGGATGGCCAGTGCCACCACCAGCCCCGTGCGCAGGCCCAGCGAGAAGAAGCTCACCAGCAGCACGATGACCAGCGCCTCGACCAGCACCTGGACAAACTCGCCCACGCCAGCCTTGACCGCCGCTGGCTGGTCCGAGACCTTGCGCAGCTCCATGCCGGCCGGCAGGCTGCGCGCCAGGCGCTCGAACTCGCTTTCCAATGCCTTGCCCAGCACCAGGATGTCGCCGCCGTCCTTCATCGAAACCGCCAGGCCAATGGCATCCTCGCCCATGAAGCGCATGCGCGGTGCGGGCGGGTCGTTGAAGCCGCGGTGCACCTCGGCCACATCGCCGATACGGAAGGTGCGGTCACCCACGCGGATGGGGAACTGGCGAATCTGCTCGACGCTGTCGAAGCGCCCGCTCACCCGCAGTTGCAGGCGCTCGCTGGGCGTTTCGAAGAAGCCGGCAGTGCTGACCGCATTCTGCTCCTGCAGGGCCTGCTGCACGGCCTCCAGCGGCACGCCGAGGGTGGCCAGCTTGAGGTTGGACAGCTCGATCCAGATTTTCTCGTCCTGCAGGCCGATCAGCTCGACCTTGCCCACGTCCTTGACCCGCTGCAACTGGATCTGGATACGGTCGGCATAGTCCTTGAGCACCGCGTAATCGAAGCCCTCACCGGTCAGTGCATAGATATTGCCGAAGGTGGTACCGAACTCGTCATTGAAGAACGGACCCTGGATTTCCGGCGGCAAGGTGTGGCGGATGTCCGCGACCTTCTTGCGGATCTGGTACCACAGCTCGGGGATGTCCTTGGAATGCAGCGAGTCGCGGGCCATGAAGGTGACCTGCGATTCGCCCGGGCGGGAGAACGACACGATCCGCTCGTACTCGCCGGTTTCCATCAGCTTCTTCTCGATGCGCTCGGTGACCTGGCGCGACACTTCCTCGGCAGTGGCACCGGGCCACAGGGTACGGATGACCATGGCCTTGAAAGTGAACGGCGGGTCCTCGCTCTGGCCGAGCTTGGTGTAGGACATGGCGCCAATGGCCGCCAGCAGGATCATCAGGAACAGGACGATCTGGCGGTTGCGCAGCGCCCAGGCAGAAAGGTTGAAACCCATCGGGACTTACTCCTTGGCCGTCAGGTTCACTACGCGGTTGGTACGGTCCACGGGGCGTATTTCCTGGCCCTCGCGCAATACATGGCCACCCGCGGCGACGACCCAGTCGCCGGGGGCGAGGCCTTCGAGCACGGGCACGCTGTCGGCGCCGTAGGGCCCCAGGCGCACCACTGCCCGCTCCAGGCGGCTGTCCTTGTTGACCCGCCAGACGTAGGCCTGGCCGTTTTCCGCAGTGACTGCCGACAGCGGCACCGCCAGCGGGATCAGCCCTTCGTGGGCGATGAATACCCGGGCGCTCTGGCCCAGTTCCGCCGGCGTGGTGGCCGAGGTAAAGGCGATGCGGGCAGCGAAGGTGCGCGAACGCGGGTCAGCGGCCGGTGAAAGCTCGCGGATGCGCCCCTGGAAGCGCTCTTGCGGGTGGGACCACAGCTCCACGCTCACCGGCTGGCCCACGGCGAAGCGGGCGAACTGCTGCTCCGGCAGGCCGATGGCCACTTCCCGCTCGCCATCGGCGGCCAGGGTGAACACGGTCTGCCCTGCGGCGACCACCTGGCCCACTTCCACCTGGCGCTTGGCGATCACCCCGGCCTGCGGTGCGCGCAGCACAGCATATTCAGCCTGGTTGCCAGCCACGTCGAACTCGGCCTTGGCCTGTTTCAGCCGGGCCAGGCCGGCGCGGTAGAGGTTTTCGGCATTATCGAACTGGGAATGGCTGACCATCTGCCGGTCCAGCAGCTTCTGGTAGCGATCGCGCTCGGCGCGCACCAGCGACAGGTTGGCCTCGGCGGCCGCCAGCTGGGCACGGTTGGCTTCCAGTTGCAGGCGCACATCCTGCGGGTCCAGCTCGGCCAGCGGCTGGTCGGCCTTGACCCGCTGCCCTTCCTCGACCAGGCGCTTGTTGACCTTGCCGCCAATGCGGAAAGCCAGTTCCGGCTCGAAGCGCGCCCGCACTTCGCCGGGGTAACTGTCGGCAGCGGCTTCGGCCGGCTGCGGCTGCACCACCAGCGCCGGGCGCGGCACAGCAGGTGGGGCGGCTTCCTGGCCGCACGCCGCCAGCAACAGCACGGCAGCGGCGGACAGAGCGATGGACAAGGCATGGCGCAACATGATGAATCCTTTCGCGGAGGGCACATTCAATATTTGTACTGGAGAGTATATTAAGTCAGGCAACGGATGCCGGGAAGAGGCTGCAGCCGAATACGACAGGCGCGCGCTGAACGGCAGGGGACCGTGCGTCTTCGGCCTCCCGGCGCCAGTGCCATGTAGTCCGATACTCCCACCCCGCCTGGGAGTATCAGCCGATGCGCGGCTCATGGCGCTTCGCCATAGTTGAAGCCTGTAACTGGGGCCTGCGATCTGGCCTCGACAACCGGCAGTGCCTGGGAGAGAGCCATGACTATTCGCAAGAAGAACGCCTCGCCAACGGACAAACACAGCAGCCCCTCCGGCGACGACCTACCCCCCATCTCCTCACCAACCGTTACCACCGACCTGAGCGACTATAGCCCTGGCAGCACTGCCACCATCACGGCCAGCGGCTTTGCGGCGGGAAGCACGGTCGCATTCGAGGTGGACCATGTCACGGACGCCGGTGCGGACAAGCTGTGGGGCACCCCCGACGATGTACTCGCCACCAGCTCCGGCGAAGGTCACACCCCCTGGTACGTGACCGACGGCGGCGCTGACGATCTCGACGGCCAGGTCAACGGCAGCATCACCACCTCGTGGTACGTCAACCCCGACGACTCGGCGGGCGCCACCTTCCTGCTCAGCGCGACGGCCGCGGGTGCCGACCAAGTGTTAGGCAGTGCTGACGACGTGATGGCCACGGCCTCGTTCACAGACAGCGCGCCGATCATCACCGCGACCGGTGTGAGCGTGACGCTGGACGAAACGGCCGCGTTGCAGAACGGCACAGCCACAACAACCCCGGCCTCGGATGCCGACGACAACGACATCCTGGTGGCGTCCCTGCCCTCCGCCTTTTCGACCCGCTTGACCACACTGGGGGCCGGTACCCCGGCAGGTGCCGCCTTGAGCGGCTATACCGGCGCCGTCGGCAACACCGGGAGCAATGCGTTCAGCATCACCCCGGTATCGGGAGGCAGCATCACCGACATCAGCTTCACCGACAGCGCTGGCGCGCCTCTCAATGGCTTGGACAGCGGGCTGGATACCCTCAATGGCGTCGACATCCTGCTCTACACCGATACCAACAACAACATCGTGCTGGGCCGCGCTGGCGGGCCGACAGGCGCGATCATCTTCGCGGGCTATATCGAAGAAACCGGATCGCCCGTCAGCGGCGGCAAGATCTGGACGGTGGAATACCAGCCGCTGAAGCACCCGAACACGGGCAACCCTGACGATGCCGTCAATCTGCTGAACAAGGTGTTCATCGGCACCAGCCAGGACCTGGCATTCAGCCTGGCCAACGCTCCCTCTGGTCAGAACCTGTTCCTGATGTTCACCACCGCGAACCCGACCGTCGTCAATGATGGCGGCATCCTGCGCATCACCGACCCGACGATCATCGCCACCGGCAAGGACCCGGCCGACCAGTCGAGCGGTGCCAACATCACCACGGGCGATACGATCAATACCAGCCAGGCGGGCGGCCCGACCACCTTCGGCACCAACAACCAGATGATCGTGGAACAGGAAGGTGTCCGTTTTACCTTTGTCACCGGCGCCCGGCAGAATGTGACCATTCCCAACCTGGACCAGAACGAAGCGGATATCGAAGCTAACGTCGACTTCACCGCCGTGTTCAATGCAAAGTCGGCCACGTTCGATGTCGTGCAGTTGCAAAGCGGCAAGAGCGCCGTGGTCAGGCTCAGCGCCTTCAGCACTGCCGCTGAACCTGGCGTGAATTTCGTCAATGGCTACGCCAACGATGCCACGGTGGCGATCACCAACGTTCGCGTCATCAATATCGCCACTGGCCAGGTGATCGAGAACTCAAACGGGTCGGTGAATGACCCGAGCATCGTCATCAGCTTTGCTTCCGGCGTCGCCACCCTCACCGGCATCAAAGCCGGCCAGAAGATCGAGTACACCACCACACAGGATCACAACCGCGTACTCGTCGAGAATGGGGCCGCCGTCGACGCCAAAGGCAATGAACATGCCGACTTCGATATCGGCGGTTTCATGCTGCGCCAGGTTTCTACCGCAACCGCCGAAATCGGCTCCAAGATGAGCTTCGAAGACGATGGGCCCAGTATCAGCGCCACGGGTACGGAACCGGTCCTGACTGTCGATGAAACAATCCTGGCGACCGACGCCACGCAGAGCTTCGCCGCCAACTTCACCTCGGCCTTCGGCGCCGATGGCGCCGGTACGCTCACCTACGCCCTGGGCGTGGTGGCGGGTGCCTCCGGCCTGACCGACACGGCCACCGGCGAGGCGGTCAACCTGTCGCTCAATGGCACCGTGGTGGAAGGCCGCACGGCCACCACCAACCTTCTGGTGTTCACCGTCAGCGTCGCCAGCAACGGTTCCGTTACCCTCGACCAGCTTCGCGCCATCGTGCATCCCGACACCAACAACCCCGATGACTCGAAGACCCTGACCGCCGACAACCTGGTGACCTTGACCGCGACCAAGACCGACAAGGACGGCGACAGCGCCCAGGCTACCCTCAACATCGGCCAGAACCTGGTGTTCAAGGATGACGGCCCGAGCATCAGCACCACCGGCACGGAACCAGTCCTGACCGTCGATGAAACGGACCTGACGACGGACGCCACCCAGAGCTTCGCCGCCAACTTCACCTCGGCCTTCGGCGCCGATGGTGCCGGTACGCTCACCTACGCCCTTGGCGTGGTGGCAGGCGCTTCCGGCCTGACCGACACGGCCACCGGCTCGGCAGTCAACCTGTCGCTCAATGGCACCATAGTGGAAGGCCGTTCGGCCGTCGGCAACCACCTGGTGTTCACCGTCAGCGTCGCCAGCAACGGCGAGGTCACCCTCGACCAGCTTCGCGCCGTCGTGCACCCCGACACCAACAACCCCGATGACTCGAAGACCCTGACCGCCGACAACCTGGTGACCTTGACCGCGACCAAAACCGACGGGGATGGCGACAGCGCCCAGGCCACCCTCAACATCGGCCAAAACCTGGTGTTCAAGGATGACGGCCCAAGCATCAGCACCACCGGCACGGAACCAGTCCTGACCGTCGATGAAACGGACCTGACGACGGACGCCACCCAGAGCTTCGCCGCCAACTTCACCTCGGCCTTCGGCGCCGATGGCGCCGGTACGCTCACCTACGCCCTGGGCGTGGTGGCAGGCGCTTCCGGCCTGACCGACACGACTACCGGCTCGGCAGTCAACCTGTCGCTCAACGGCACTGTGGTGGAAGGCCGTTCGGCCGTCGGCAACCACCTGGTGTTCACCGTCAGCGTCGCCAGCAACGGCGAGGTCACCCTCGACCAGCTTCGTGCCGTCGTGCACCCAGACACCAACACCCCCGATGACTCGAAGACC